>BTUT01000147.1:0-7318 GCA_045862935.1 Acidimicrobiia bacterium | reverse complement strand
GGGACACGCTCCGTGACCGTGGCGGCGAACCGCTCGACCTGCACCGCGCCTTCACCGTCGACGACGACCGTGAGGAGATGCGGCACTTCCTCGCGGTTGCGGGCTACCTGCACGTGAAGGCGGTGTTCGCCTCCGACGAGGTGGCACGGATCGGGGCCGAGGTCGAGCACGTGAGATCGCTCACCACCCCCGGCGACCCCTACTCGTGGTGGTCGGTCAACGCCGACGGTGACGAGGTCGTGACGCGCATCAACTACCTCGGGCGCCACTCCGAGGTGATCGCCGCGCTGTGCTTCGATCCCCGGCTGCTCCACTACGCACGGCTCGCGGGTCCCGACATGCGGGTGTGCGACGATCGCCTCGACGGACCGATGGTCTTCGTGAAGCACTCGAACGTCGTGAAGGGCAACGGCGATCTCGGTTGGCACGTCGATGACGGCATCGGTGGCCACCCGGTGATGTGCCCGCTGATCCAGGCGGGCGTGCAGCTCGACCACGCCACGCCCGCCTACGGGCAGCTCCTGGTGCTCGCCGGCTCGCACCGGTTCGCGAAGCACTGGCTCGAGTGGGGTGAGGAGGGTGATCTGCCGGTCGTGGCGATCGAGACGGAGCCGGGAGACCTCACCCTGCACTTCGGCGACACGATGCACACGACGCCGCCACCGACCGCCGACGGTGCGGGGCGGCGCGTCCTCTACTTCAAGTTCTCCGAGCCCCACACCTTCGAGTGGGTGCCGGCTGGCTGCCACTACAACGACGCGCTCTTCCGGCCCGATCGCGACGGGCGCGTGGCGAGCCGGGCCACCACCTGGTCCGAGCCCGGCGCGTACTGAGCGCTGCACGCGGTACGGCGCTGGGCCGTGGTCAGCTCGGCGACCGCCGGGTGGCCACCATCGCGCAGGCTTCGAGGTGCTCACCGTGACGTCGCATCACCGAACGCATCGCGAGGACGCGGCGGCGAGCGTCGCGTCGCACCGCCACCCGCCCCATGAAACGGATCGCGCCGAGCCAACCTTCGTCGGCGACGAGGCGGCGCGGTTCGAGGAGGTGCAGCGGCGCCCGCTCGCGAACGCGCACGTCGAACCCGGCACCGTCGAGGAGCGCCGACCACTCGGCCACCGTGAGCGGGCTCACGTGGACCTTGATCTCCCCCGTGAGGTCGGCGGTGATCCGGCCGCGCACGGCGGGGTCGAGGTCGTCGGGGCGCAACGCGATCTCGTGGATGCCGATCCGGCCTCCCGGTCGCACGATCCGAGCGAGCTCGGTGAGGATGCGCTCCTTCTGGCTCGCCGGCTGCATGGTGAGGTAGGCCTCGCCGAACGCGACGTCGGCGCAGCCATCGGGGAGTCCGGTCTCGGCGGCCGAGGCCTGGATGACCGACCGGCGCGGACCGGCCGAGATCCGGGCCACCCGCGCCGAGGCCGCCGGATCGCGGTCGACGCCGACGTAGCTCGCCGGGTCGCGGGCGAGCACCAGCTCGGTGGTCGCCCCCAACCCGGGTGCCAGCTCGACCACGTCGTCCCCGGGCCCGATCGCGAGGGCCGCGAGGAGCCGGTCGGTGAGCTCACGCCCGCCGGGGCGCAAGACCCGCTTCCCGAGCCGTGCGAGGAGCCAGTGCCCGGGCATCCGGTCGGAGGCGAGGGCGGCCCCGGGCAGTGCGTGTCCGTGCTGGAGCATCGTGTCCGCCATTGGCCCTCCCGGATCTCCGACTCTCGGTACTAAGGTAAACCTTACCTTACCAGGCGCTCCGTCGAAAGGGGCAACCTGGCTCCACGCAGGCGTTCGAGCACGGCAGACGGCGTGGCGATGCGCCCCCGGGGACTCGGAGCGGGAGCCGAACGCCCGACGGCGAGTCGCGCGCTCGCGCCGCCCCAGCGCCTCAGCGGAGGTGGCCCGAGGAGCGCAGGCGCCGGCGCAGGAAGCGAGGAGCCCGCGGTCGGGCCCACTCGGCAACCGCGTGCCGGGCGTCACGTTCGTCGTAGGCCAGGCCGGTGACCACCGGATCGTCGACGTTGCGGAAGTGGTAGACGGCCCAGGCCCATCCGCCGTGGCGCGCGTCGGGACGGATCACGGCTCGGTACGGCCCGAAGAGCTCCGTCCACCGGGCGGGGTCACCGTCGTGCCCCGCCTTCCAGGCGAGTTGCACGAGCTCAGGCTAGACCTCGGCCGCGACGCCCGTCCAGGCGCTCAGGACCGTGATCGACTTCGGAGCGATCGGGAAGTGGTACGACCTGCTGCCGTGGCGGGAGTGGCGGGCCGGGCCGCAGGCACCGCTGAGCCGGCCCGTCGCCGAGGAGCTCACGGCGCTGGCCGGGACGCCCGCCGCCTCGCGTCACGCCTCCCCCCGTGGTCGCTGACCGCGTCGGAGGCCGAGGGGCGGTGCCGGAGACCGCGGAAGACGCGGCGAGCACGAAGGCGCTCGGGACCGCGGTCCGGGTGTCGTGGCGCCGTACCCCTCAGCGGGACCAAGATGCATGGCGCCGAGAGGGGGAACGATGACGCTCACGGACATCGCGTACGACCCGTACGACTACGCCATCGACGCCGACCCGCACCCGGTCTGGAAGCGGATGCGCGACGAGCAGCCCGTCTACTACAACGCGCAGTACGACTTCTACGCGCTGTCCCGCTTCGAGGACGTCCGCAACGCGTCGCTCGACTGGCAGACGTTCAGCAGCGCGAAGGGATCGGTGCTCGAGATCATCCGCAGTCCCGAGTCGCTCGAGCTGTCGCGCAACATCTTGTTCATGGATCCGCCCGAGCACGACCAGCAACGGGCACTGATCGGGCGCCGGTTCACACCGCGCCAGGTCGCCCGCATGGAGGACGACATCCGTGCCCTGTGCGCCGGGTTCCTCGACCGCTTCGTGGGTTCCGCGGGGTTCGACTACGTGCAGGACTTCGGCGCGCTCGTGCCGATGATGGTGATCTGCTCGTTCATGGGGGTCCCCGCGGAGGACCACAACGCGGTGCGCAGGATCTCCGACGCCATCGTGCATCGCGACGAGGGCCAGCAGGACGTGCCCCACCACCTGCACCTCTTGCAGAACCGCTACTTCGACGGTCTCCTCGCGATCCGTGAGTTCGAGCCGCGCGACGACTTCATGTCGGATCTCATCACGGCCGAGATCACGCTCGAGGACGGGTCCACGCGCCCGCTCGACCAGGGTGAGCGTCTCCGCATGCTGGGGCTCACCGCGGGTGGCGGCAACGAGACGGTCGCTCGCGCGCTGAGCTGGGCCGGTGCGCTGCTGGCCGAGCACCCGGACCAGCGCCAGATGCTCGTCGACGACCCCGCACTGATCCCCCAGGCGATCGAGGAGATCGTGCGCTACGAGGCGCCGTCACCGGTGCAGGCCCGTTCGGTGACGCGTGAGGTCGTGATCCACGGGGTCACCATCCCGGAAGGGGCGGTGGTGATCCTGCTCACCAACTCGGCGAACCGCGACGAGCGCGAGTTCCCCGACGCCGACCGGTTCGACATCCTGCGCCGCGTGGACCAGCACCTCGGGTTCGGCTTCGGGACCCACTTCTGCGTCGGCGCGTCGCTCGCCCGTCTGGAGCTGCGGGTCGCGCTGGAGGAGACCCTGAAGCGCTTCCCGACCTGGGACGTCGACTGGCCGAACGTGGAGCGCACCCACACCTCGACGGTGCGCGGCTACCACCGCCTCCCGATCAGGGTCTGACCCGGCGCCGTCGGATCACGGGGTGCGCGCGCGGGTGCCGGGTCGTACGAGCACCTCCTGGACCACGCTCGCCACGAGGTGGCCGTCGGCATCGTGGATCGCGCCGCGCACGAGACCGCGGTGGCCCGTGATCGCCACCGCCTCCTGGGTGTAGGAGTGCCAGCGGTCGAGGTGGACCGGCGCGTGGAACCAGACGGCGTGGTCGAGGCTCGACCCGATGAACGCGGACTCGGCGTCGATCTCGGGATGCGCGCGGAACGCCATGTCGAGCAGCAGGTAGTCGGTGGCGTACGCGAGAAGCGCCACGTGGACCCGCGGGTCGTCACCGACGTCGCGGGGCAGACGCATCCAGTGCGTGCGCGCCGCCTCCGACGCCGAGCCGCCGAAGAACGCGGGAGCCTCGCCGATGCGCATCTCCAGTGGTGGTGGCTGCTCGACCCACGGACGGTTCCGCCGGGCGAGGTCCGGTGCCTGCTCGCGGACCCAGTCCTGGAGGAGCGGCAGCTCGTGAGGGGGCGGCACCGGCGGGCCGGAGGCGGCCAGACGCGGCTGCACCGCGTTGGCGTGGAACGACGCGATCGCGGTGAGCAGCGGTCGGCCGCCGTGGGTGACCGTGATCCGGCGGGTGGCGACCGACCGGCCGTCACGGACCCGCTCCACTGCCACCTCGAGCGGCACCTCGGGGGGCCCGCCCTCGACGAAGTACGCGTGCAGCGAGTGTGGCTCCTTGTCCTCGACCGTTGCGCACGCCGCGAGCAGCGCCTGCGCGATCAGCTGTCCGCCGAAGATCCGGTCGAAGCGGCCGGGCTCGCCGAGCACGCGGAAGCGATCGTGGTCGAGCGGTTCGAGCACCAGCGCCCGCAGCAGCCCGTCGAGCGCGCGGAGGATGGCCCGCTCGAGGGTGGGATCGGGGATGCTCGTGGTGAAGGGCGGACCCGCGGTCAGGAAGCGGTCGACCACAGCCAGCTCCCGAACCAGATGCCGCCCGCGGTGGCGCCCGCGGCGAGGACGAGCACGGCGGTGCGGAGGCGGTTGCTCACGCCCCCTCCTCGGTGAGGCGCGCGTCCTTGGCCCGTGCGAACTCGTCGTCGGTGAGGTGCCCGTCGCGGTGGAGGGCGCTGAGGCGCTCCAGGTCGGAGACCAGGTCGTCTTCGGGCGGGGGAGGCCGGTCCCGGCGCGGGGGGGTCGAGTCCGGGTGCGGCCGGTGCGGCGACGCAGGCTCGCGGGGCTGGGGGGCGTCGCGCCGGGGTGCCGCACCGTCGGAGGAGGTCGTGGTGTCGGAGGAGGAAGAGCCGGGGTCGCGACCCCACAGCGTGGAACGCGCGTTGCGGAGCACGAGGAGCAGCGGGATCCCGCCCATGGCGAAGAACAGGACCGCGCACACGAGCCAGCCCCAGACCGGTCCGTCGTTCGGGGGAGGGGGGTCGATGCCGTAGACCCAGAAGTTCCAGCCGAGCGCCAGGAAGAGCGCGGGCCACGCGAGCGTCCAGAGCTGGGGGCCGCCGCGGAACGTCCCCGCGGCCACGAGACCGGTGCCGATGAGCCCGCCGAAGATCCCGACGACGATGAGGCCGGCGCCGTCGGGGCACTCCTGCCGGATCTCGTAGGGGCCGCCGCTCGCGCACATGCCGCCGACGTCCATCACCGCGCGCATCGATTCGAAGACGACCGTGAGGCTCGCGGCGAAGACGAACACCCCGACGACGGTGAACACGAGCTTGCGGACACGGACGCGCGCGGGCAGCGACCCGTGCTCGTCAGCGGTCGGGAGCCACATCGCCGGTTCGGCGCGTCGCCGGAGCAGACGGCGCGCGCTGCTGGGCCCGGGTGCCGCCTAGGCGCTCGGGTCGGGGACGTAGCGGAGGTAGGAGAGCGGTGCTTCCCAGCCTCCGGGGTACTTCGCCTTGGCCTCGTCGTCGGACACGGCGGGGGAGATGATCACGGCCTGACCCTTCTCCCAGTTCACGGGCGTCGCGACCTGGTGGGTCGCGGTGAGCTGGCAGGAGTCGAGCAGCCGGAGCACCTCGACGAAGTTGCGTCCGGTGCTCATCGGGTAGGTGAGCATCGCCTTGACCTTCTTGTCGGGCCCGATCACGAAGACCGACCGCACGGTGGCGTTGTCGGCCGGGGTCCGACCCTCCGAGGTGTCACCGGCGTCTTCCGGCAGCATGTCGTAGAGCTTCGCGACCTCGAGGTTGGGGTCGCCGATGATCGGGTAGGTGGGGGCGTGGCCCTGGGACGCCTCGATGTCCTTCGCCCATTCGGAGTGGTTCCCGACGGCGTCGACGCTCAACCCGATGATCTTCGTGTTGCGGGCCGCGAACTCCGGCGCCAGCCCCGCCATGAAGCCCAGCTCGGTCGTGCAGACCGGCGTGAAGTCCTTGGGGTGCGAGAACAGGATCGCCCAGCTGTCGCCGATCCAGTCGTGGAACCGGATCGGACCCTGGGTCGTCTCGGCCTCGAAGTCGGGGGCTTCGGAGTTGATGCGCAGCGACACGACGTGCCTCCTCGGTGGTGGACTCCGCCCCAGTCTGGCGTGAGCGGGCGAGGAGTGTCGAATGGACGCGAGATCCGCGAGCCCGCCGCGCGCGACCCGCGTTCCGTGGCGTGACGGGTACGATGCCGGGATGCGCCAGAGGGCAGTGCGGCGCGTCGGTGCCGCCCTCCTGGTGGCGGTGACGGGTGTGATGACGCTCGGGGCGGCGTCCATCCTCACCGTTTCGGGGGCGGTGCCGGCTGGCGCGCAGGCGGATCCCGAGGTGTCGCGCCTGTCCGACGATCTGCTGGCGGTGCGGCGCGACCTCGAGGCGGCGAACGCGCGCCTGATGGCGAACCGCGAGCAGCAGGCGGTGCTCCGGGGCAAGGTGAACGAGGTGGCCGGTGAGATCACCGGGGTCCGCGACCAGATCGCGACCACCGAGGCCGTGATCGCGTCGCTCGTGGCGCAGCGCGCCGCGATCCTCGAGGTGGTGCGGGGCCGGGCGGCCCGCCTCTACGTGGAGCGCCAGCCGACCGCGCCGTTCATGGCGCTCGTGCAGTCGGCACCGATGGAGTTCGCTCGCCGGCGGGCCATCGGTGAGGCGCTCGCGCAGCGTGACGAGGCGGCGCGCAGCGCGCTGAAGGACGCGACCGACAAGCTCGGCTCGGCGCGTGACGACCTCACGAGGCAGCGCGACGCGCTCACGGCGCGTGAGGCCGAGCTCGGCGCCCAGCAGCAGGCCCTCGCCGATCTCGATCGACAGATCCAGACCCAGCAGGCGGACCTGGACGCACGGGCGAAGGACATCGCCGGGCGGCTGCAGGCGGCGATCGCGGCCGCGGCGCTCCGCGGCGGGGCTCCCAGCGTGCTCGGGCCGCCGCTCCTCACGGCCACGCAGCTCGCGGGCTGGTGGCGAGCGCAGCGCTATCCAGCCCCGAGCGTGTCGGTCTCGATGGACGAGCTCGCGCAGATCTACATCGACGAGGGGAACGCGGAAGGGGTACGAGGAGACGTCGCGTTCGCGCAGGCCGTACTCGAGACGGGCGGCTTCCGTTACACGGCGCCCGGCAACAACTTCGCGGGTATGGGATGGTGTGACAGCTGCGCGCAGGGTCGCTCGTTCCCCACGCCGCGTGACGGCGTGCGCGCGCAG
>BTUT01000146.1:0-7319 GCA_045862935.1 Acidimicrobiia bacterium | reverse complement strand
GAGTACGGGAGGGCGACCACGTCGTCGGGGGCCACGGGCACCTGGTCGATCGGGTGTGCCGCGAGCACGTCGGCCAGGGGGGTCGCCCCGGCCCCTTCCCCGATCACCACGATCTCGCGGACCGGGGTGCCCTCGGCCGCGGCCAGGGCGATCTCGAGGAACGGCGGCACCGTCACGAGCAGCTCCGCACCGGCGTCGCGCAGCTGGAAGGCGACCTCCTCGGCGCCGTAGGTGGGGTTGATCGTCGTCACCACCCCGCCGGCTCGAGCCGTTCCGTGGAACACCACGGCGTACTCCGGGAGGTTGGGCGCCATGAGTCCCACCGTGTGCCCCGGGCCGATGCCCCGCGAGGCGAGGCCGCCCGCGCAGCGCCCGACCGCCTCGGCGAAGGCGGCGTAGGTGTACGAGCGGCCCGAGGGCCCGTCGACCAGGGCGACCCGATCCGGGACCCGCGCGACCGGGTCGAGCAGGTAGTCGGTGATCGCGACGTCGGGGATCGCGACGTCGGGCTGCGGACTGCGGTGGATCGTCGGCATCGCCCCCCCTGGTCGACCCCGGTGAATGGCGGGACACTATCGCCGGTGCCGGCACGCCGGCGCCCGACGCCCCGCGTCACCCGCGCTCCGACCCGAGCCCGACCGGTCCCGCCCGGGTTCGGCGCCCGGCTACGAGCGCTGGGCGCTGCGCATCGCCGCGGAGCTGATGCGCAGGAAGCGCCCGTCGGCGAACGGCGTGCCGGCGACCCGGTTCACGACGAAGCCCACGGCCAGGCCGCTCGCGAAGTCGCCCCAGGCGCCCGAGCCCCCGAAGCCGAAGTGGCCGAACCCCTGCGGGAGCACGCCCCGGGTCGTGGCGGCCAGGTGGTACCCGAGGCGCCACTGCAGCTTGAACCCCACGACTGCGTCGCGCGCCGTGGTCTGCACCTCGGTGGCGCGCGCCATCGTCTCCGCCGACACGAGCGGCGGCGCCCCGAACGCGTCGGGTGAGACCAGGCCCGCGTACATCCGGGCGAGCGCCCGGGCGGTGAAGGCGCCGTTCGCCGAGGGGATCTCTCCGTCGTGCACGTCCTCGGTGAGCATCAACGTGCCGAACCCGAGCGCGTCGAAGGCCTCCACCATGGGTGCGAACGACGGTCGGTGCCGGAACCGCTCGAGCATCCGCCCCATCGCGGTCTCCTCCGGTGAGCGCCCGATCAACGCCGCCAGCCGGTGGCGCTCCGCTGCCGGGACGCCGACGAACATCCCGTCCTCGCCGATCGGCTCGGCGATCTCCGCCCGGATCGCGTCGCTCACCGTCGCATAGCCACCGACCCGCCGGATGACCTCCCCGACGAGCCACCCGTAGGTGAGCGCCTGGTAGCCGGGCTTGGTTCCCGCCTCCCACGCAGGCGCCGCCGCCGCGAGCCGCTCGGTCATCCGCTCCCAGTCGAGGATGTCGCCCGGCTCCACCACCAGGGCGCGCGCCCCGTGCATGCCGGCGCTGTGCGTGAGGAGATGGCGGACGGTGATCGCCTCCTTGCCCGCCTGCGCGAACTCGGGCCAGTACTTCGCGACCGGCGCGTCGTAGTCGACGAGGCCGCGGTCCACGAGGCGGTGGAGCACCGTGGAGACGACGCCCTTCGTGGTCGAGAACGACATGGCCACCGTGTCGCGCTCCCACGGGTCGCCGGCGAGGTCTTTCACGCCGGTCCAGGCGTCGACGACGAGGCGCCCCCGGTGGTACACGGTGACCGCCGCGCCCCCGGTCTCGGCGCCTCGGCGGTCACGCCGGTCCCGATGGCCGTGGACCACGCGCCGCAGCGCCTCGGTCACCGCCGCGAAGTCGGGGTCGACGTAGCCCTGGACGTGGCTCACGGACGGTCCTCCCAGTCGGAAAGGGCCGCTCGCACGGCCTCGTCGGCGGCGGCGAAGCCTCCGAGATGGCTCTCCGCCGGGCGCACGACGAACGTGGATCGGGGCACCAGCGCGGCCATGTGCCGAGCCTGCTCGATCGTCACGATCGGATCGGCATCGCCGTGCCAGAAGTGGACCGGGACACCGACGTCCGCGATGCGGAAGCCCCAGTCGCGCACGAAGACCCGCAGGTCGAGGAGCGGCCCGGGCAACCCGCCCCGCACGGTGCGCACGATGTCGTCGATGAACATGGCCCGCATCTCGGGGTGCGCGAAGACCGCTCGATCTCCCTCCGGGAACAGGCGGGCGACGACCCCGACCACCGGTTCGGCCAGGGGCGTCAGCGCGCGGACCAGGCCCTCGAAGGCCGCGCCGACGGGGGCGGCCAGCACGCCCGCGACCGGCCCGACGGGTGCGACCGCCGAGACCCAACCCCCGCGGACCGCCTCGGGTCCCACGTGCGGGGCGACCCCTCCGAGGATCGACACCGCGACGACGCGGTCCGCGAACGCGTGCCCGCACGCGAGCGCGTACGGACCTCCGCCCGAGAGCGCGGCCAAGCCGAACCGATCGATCCCCAGCGCGTCGAGCAGCACGGCGACGTCCTCGGTCACCGCGGCGACGTCGCGGTACTCGTGACGGGTCGAGCCTCCGTACCCGGGGCGTTCCACGACCACGAGCCGTACGTCCTGGTCGTCGACCAGGCGCCGGAGCGATTCCGGGATCTGGCGCCGCCCCCCCGGCGTGCCGTGGAACCAGACCACGGCACGGCCCGAGGCGGGCCCGTACTCCGCGACCCCCAGCCGCCGCCCGTGGTCGAGCTCCACGAGCATCTCGATCCGCGGCGGCGTGAGGGCGACCACGGACGGGCAGCGTACCCACGCCCTACGCTGCCGTCGGCTCGACCGGAGGGCCGGCTCCCACCGGCTCGGGCCGCGACCGACGTGAGGACCCGATGATCGACCTCGACATGATGGCCTACCCCCGCGCGCTGCGCGACGTCCAGGAGCTCGCGCGGCGCGCCGAGGCCGCCGGCCTGGGAGCGCTGTGGTTCACCGAATCGGGGCGCACCGCGTACCTGAGCTGCGCCACGGCCGCGCTCACGACCGAGCGCATCGGCCTCGGCACCGCGGTGGCGGTGGCGTTCCCGAGGAGCCCCATGGTCACCGCGAAGGTCGCCTGGGAGCTGCAGGACGCGAGCCACGGCCGGTTCGTGCTCGGCCTCGGCACGCAGGTCAAGGCGCACATCGAGCGGCGCTACTCCGCCGAGTACCTGCCCCCCGGTCCGCGCATGCGCGACTACGTCCGCGCTCTGCGGGCGATCTTCGCCGCGTTCCGGGGCTCGCCGCTCGCCTTCGAGAGCGACCACTACAACCTCTCGCTGCTCACCCCGCAGTGGTCACCGGGCCCGATCGACGCTCCCGACCCGCCGATCTACGTGGCGGCGGTGCTGCCGTGGATGTCGAGGATGGCGGGTGAGCTCTGCGACGGCGTGCACATCCACCCGTTCCACTCCGCCGCGTACCTGCGCGACGTCCAGATCCCCCACGTGGTCGACGGCGCCGAGCGGGCCGGCCGCGACCTCGGCGAGGTCACGCTCGAGATCCCGGTGATGACGGCGGTGGGCGACGACGCCGAGGCGATGGCCCGCACCCGCGAGCACGCCCGCACGATGGTCGCCTTCTACGGATCCACCCGCACCTACGCGCCGGTGTTCGAGCACCACGGCTTCGACGGCCTCGCCGACCGTCTCCACGACTGCCAGCGGCGCGGCGACCTCGCGGGGATGACCGCGCTGGTCACCGACGACGTGCTCGACCACTACATCGTGAGCGCCCACTGGGACGACCTCGCCGATGCCCTCGTGGCCCGGTATCGCGATCTCGCGCCGCGGATCCGCCTGATGAGCTACACCGCGATCTCCCAGTACGCCGCGGATCCGGGCGTGCTCGATCGCTGGGGTGAGGTCGCCGACCGGGTGAGGAGGCTCACGGCATGAGTGAGGCCCGCGACGGCGCCCAGGTGCTCCTCGAGGTCCACGATCGCGTCGCGGTGATCCACCTGCACCGTCCGGAGGTGCTGAACGCGTTCAGCTCCCGCATGGGTCTCGAGCTCGAGGACGCGTACCGCGAGTGCGACGCGCGCGACGACGTCCGGGCGGTGGTGCTCACGGGCTCGGGGCGTGCCTTCTGCGCCGGAGCCGACCTCAGCCGCGGCGGTGACACGTTCGGCGTGCAGGATCCCGCGTCGTTCCGCTCCGACCCGTTCACCTTCCACGCATGGGACGTCCGCAAGCCGGTCATCGCGGCCATCAACGGTCACGCGGTCGGGCTCGGGCTCACGCTCGCGCTCCAGGGGGACCTTCGGCTCATCGCCGAGGACGCGAAGTGCGGCATCGTGCAGAACCGGCGGGGCGTGCTCCCCGACCTGCGGTCGCACTGGACCCTCGTCCGGGCGGTGGGCCACGCGCGCGCCGCGGAGATCCTGCTCACCGGCCGGATGTACACCGGGGCCGAGCTCACGGCCCTGGGCGTCGCGAGCCGCGCGCTCCCCGCCGCCGAGGTGCTCCCCGCGGCGCTCGAGCTCGCGCACGACATCGCCGTGAACACCGCGCCGGTGTCCGTCGCGGCGAGCAAGCGCATCCTGTGGGCGGATCCGCCGCCCTCGGGGGCCGAGATCGACCGGCTCGAGCGCGAGGTCCACCTGCGGCTGATGGGACGGGCTGACGCTCGCGAGGGCGCGCTCGCGTTCCTCGAGCAGCGGGACCCGCAGTGGTCGCTCACGGTGTCCGGCGACTGGCCGGAGGACGTCTTCGACTGAGCGCGATCACCGGCTGGCGCACCGCACCGGTGTGGGCACGACACCGTGGACGCGGCGCACGGCGCCGCAGCACCTTCACGTTTCGGTGGCGGCGTCAGACCTTCTGGCTCATCGCCTCGCAGGTGCTGACCTCGATCTTGCCGGGCTCTTCGACCTCGAGGCTGGTGATCACGCCGTCCTCGAGCACCGCGGCGTAGCGCCGCGAACGCTGGCCGAGACCGATGCCGGAACCGTCCATCACCAGACCCATGGCCGCGGCGAAGTCGCCGTTGCCGTCGGCGAGCATCGTCACCTTCCCTTCGGCGCCCTGGCTCTTGGCCCACGCGTCCATGACGAACGCGTCGTTCACCGCCACACAGGCGATCGTGTCGACCCCCTTGGCCCGGAGGGCATCGGCGTTCGCCACGTAGCCCGGGAGGTGGACCTTGGAGCATCCGGGGGTGAAGGCGCCCGGGACCGCGAACAGCACGACCTTGCCCTTCCCGAGCAGCTCGCCGGTCCTGACCGCCTCGGGTGCGCCGTCGGCGTTCATGACCCGGACCTCGACGTCGGGGATGCGGTCGCCAACCTGAACGGACATGGGGCCTCCTCTGCTCACACTGCTGGTGGGACGACTGACGGCCGAATATTACAGGCAGACCCTGGAAGTATTTCGTGGCCCGCGCCCGCGGTCGAGCGAGCCTCCGCAACGGCGCGACACAATGCGCCGGTGGGGCACGAGGGGCTCTGGGAGATCCATGCGTCGTGGTGGCAGCGCGAGTTCACCGAGGGCGCCGACGTCGAGTACGAGGAGCAGATCCTCCCGCTCGTGGTCCGGCACCTCGCCGGGACCCACCGTGTGCTCGACGTCGGCTGCGGCGAGGGCCAGGCAGCCCGCCGCCTCGCGAGCGCGGGCGCCGAGGTGGTGGGCATCGACCCGTCGCGTGCCCAGGTCGCGGCCGGATCCGCGCGCGGTGGCGGCCCCGCGTTCGCGCGGGCCCGGGCGGAGTCGCTGCCCTGGCGTGACGAGGTCTTCGACGGTGTCCTCGTGTGCCTCGCCCTGGAGCACGTCCACCCGTTCGAGGTCGCGCTCGCGGAGTGCGCCCGGGTCCTGCGACCCGGGGGCACCTTCCTCCTGCTCGTCGGCCACCCGCTGCTCCAGGCGCCGGGCAGCGGCTGGATCGACGACCGCGAGTACGACGAGCGCTACTGGCGGATCGGCACCTACCTCCGCGAAGGCGCAGTCGTCGACGAGGTCGCACCGGGCGTGCACCTCGAGTTCATCCACCGCCCGCTGCACCGCTACGTGAACGCGATGGCCGCCGCTGGCCTGGTGATGGAGCACATGGAGGAGCCCGCACCGCCGCTCGCGCTCGTCGACGCGCTGTGGGGCTACCCCGAAGCCCGTGACATCCCGCGCTTCGTTGCCCTGCGCGCCCGGCGACGCCGCACCCCGCCGTCGCCGTCGCCCTAGCGCGTCACGCCGGCGCGACCGCCTCGAAGGAGTCGAATCCGTGCGGGTGGTAGACGCCCACGACCATGTTCTCGTGCAGGCCGTACCCCACCTCGCCCGTGTCGAGCTCGAAGCGCGCGAGCGTCTCGTTGAGTCCGCTCCACGGCGCGCGGGCTTCGGGAGCGCCGAGGTCGAACGTGAGCCCCTCCACCTTCAGCGGTCCCTGGTAGAACCCGTGACCCCACCCCTCGTGGGGCATGTACCCGGTGCCGGCCTTGAGGTACAGCGTCCGCAGCGGGGTGCTCACGACCGTGCGGGTCTCGCCGTCGGGTGCGACGAGCCGTAGCACCGCTCGCTCGATCTCCCGCGTCCCCGGCACGTACGTGATGTCGATCTCCGGTCGACCGAGGTGCTCGTCGGGGCGGTCCGTCCCGAGGTTCCACACCTTCACGCACTCCTCGACCAGGCGGTTGCCCTCGAAGTCCTCGTCGAACTGCACCTCGATCACGAAGTCGTCGAACTGCATCGGGAGCCACTGGTGGAAGAAGCCGTGCGTCCCGCCGAGGAAGTCCTTCATCCGGATGCCCGGCGGCTCCGCCTCGCCGACCGGTCGCACTCCCCACGACCGGTCCCGCGCGCCCTTCCAGGTGTCGGGCGTGACCGAGTACCGCCGGGCGCCGACCTCGAGCTCGCCCTCCCACACGCCCACCTGCGCGTAGCGCGTCACGTCGGAGGTCACCCGCCCGTGCTGGCGGCGGAACGTCCTGGGCTCCTCGATCGCGCGCACGGTGCCGGTGAAGGTCATGTCGTACGCCACGCCCCACTCGTTGGGTTCGCACACGACCCGCAGCCGCCTCAGCCCCTCGACGACCTCCACCCGCAGCGGCCCGACCGAGGTGTCGAGGCGATCGGCGCCGAGCTCGCGAGAAGCGCGCACCACGTGGTGCACGTCGCCCACCGAGACCGACACGAAGGCGTCGGTCACTCCCAGGTTCGGGTACTGACCGAGCCCCGTGACGAGGAACAGCTCGTCGTTCGACGGATGGCAGTTGAAGTAGTACCGGTCGTAGAAGTTCCGATCCGACGTCGCGACGTGGTCGATGGTCTCCGACGTCTGGTGGGCGAGGTACTCGTCCATCGGGCTGATGGGCATGCCGGGCTCCTGTCCCCGTCCG
>BTUT01000145.1:0-7322 GCA_045862935.1 Acidimicrobiia bacterium | reverse complement strand
CGTCCTCGACGCGATGCACGCCGCCTTCGACCTCACCTCGTGGCGCGCGACCACCTCCACGACCACCGCGGCGGGTGCCACACCTCCCACGACGGCCGGGTCGACGAAGACGTCGCGGGCTCGACGCCCGTAGCCGGCACTCGACCAGGTCGGCGTACGCTGGCGCCCGTGGCGCCCGAGGACTTCGACGACTTCATGAGCGACGCCGACGCGCTCATCTGGGCCATCGAGCAGGACCCGTACCTCCGTTCGACGATCGTGACCGTCCTGCTCCTCGACACCACCCCGTCCTGGGAGACCGCGCGCGCCCGGCTCGAACGCGGTGTTCGGCTCATCCCCCGCATGCGCCAGCGCGTCGTCGAGCCGGCCTTCGGGATCGGGACCCCGGCGTGGTCCGACGACGTCCACTTCGATCTCGGCTACCACGCGCGGCGCGTGCGCAACCCGGACCCGGGCAGCGACCAGATCGTGTACGACCTCGCGGCCAACGCGGCGATGGAGCCGTTCGACCGCGACCGGCCGCTGTGGGAGTACACGCTGGTCGAGGACCTCCCCGACGGGCGCGCCGCGTTCGTGATGAAGGTGCACCACTCGATGACCGACGGCGTGGGCGGCATCAAGCTGCTCCTCATGCTGCTCGACCTCGAACGTGACCCGCCGCCCTCGGGACCCGACCCCGATCCGCGGTCCCTCCCCGTGTTCACACCGCTCGCGGTGGCGTGGCACCGCCTCGCCGTCCAGCGCCACATGGTCGAGCAGGTGCTGCGCCGCGCCGCGCCCGCGGCGCGCGACCTCGTGTCCAGCCTGCGACGCGATGCGTGGGGGATGATCGACAGCGGCCTCGCCACCATGGGCTCGGCGGCGCGCTTCCTCGCCCCGGCGCCCACGCCGGAGTCCCCACTCCTGCGCGAGCGCAGCCTCGGCCGGCGCGTCTTCACGCTCGACGTGACGCTCGACGACCTCAAGCGGGCCGCGAAGGCCGTCGGCGTGAGCCTGAACGACGCGTTCGTCGGCTCGGTGCTCGGCGGCCTGGCGCGGTACCACGAGGAGCACGGCGCCCGCACCGAGCGCCTGCGCATGATCATGCCCATCAACGTGCGCGGCGACGTCGGCGGGTTGGGTGGCAACCACTTCACGACCGCTCGCATCGTGATGCCCGCCGACGATCCCGACCCGGCTCGTCGACTCGAGGACATCAGCGGTCGCTTCCGCAAGCTCCGGGCGGAGCCCGCCGTGGCGATGACCCCGCAGCTCGCGGCGATGCTCAACGTGCTGCCCCGCCGCGCCACCACGGCGATCATGGGATCGATGTTCAAGGGTGCCGACTTCCTCACCAGCAACGTCCCCGGCGCACCCTTTCCCCTGTACCTCGCCGGCGCGGAGATCGACCGGATCTACGCGTTCGGCCCCCTCACCGGCACCGCGACGAACATCACGCTGCTGTCGCACGCCGGAACCTGCTGCGTCGGTGTCAACCTGGACACCGCCGCGATCGGCGATCACGAGCGCCTCCGCGAGCACCTCCGCGACGGGTTCACCGAGGTGCTCGCGCTCGCGTGAACCCTCCACGCGCCGTCGCTAGTCTCGACCGGTGACCTCCATCGAAGCGGCGGCGGCCGTCGAGCTTCCCCCTGAGCTGCGGCCCGGTGACGGGCGGTTCGGGTCGGGGCCCTCCAAGGTGCGCCTCGACGCGCTCACGCGCCTCGCGGCGACCGGGCAATCGTTCATGGGCACGAGTCACCGGCGCGACGGCGTGCGCTCGGTGGTCCGCCGCGTGCGCGAGGGAGTCGCCGCGCTGTTCTCGCTCCCCGACGGCTACGAGGTGCTCCTCGGCAACGGCGGGAGCACCGCGCTCTGGGACGCCCTCGCCTTCGGGATGGTGGAGGAGCGCAGCGCCCACCTCGTGATCGGCGAGTTCTCGTCGAAGTTCGCCCAGGTCACGACCGCGGCGCCGTTCCTCGCCGACCCCCTCGTGGTCGACGCCCCTCCGGGCACCCGCGCGCCGCTGTCGACCGACGCGTCGGTCGACTTCTACGCGCTGGTCCACAACGAGACGTCCACCGGCGTGATGACGGACGTCGTGCGCCCCGACGGTGTCGCCGGCATCGTCGCGGTCGACGCCACGTCGGGCGCGGGGGGCCTACCCGTCGACCCCCGCCAGCTCGACGTGTACTACTTCGCGCCCCAGAAGTGCTTCGCCGGCGACGGGGGCCTCTGGGTCGCGTGCTGCTCGCCCGCGGCCGTCGAGCGGATCGAGCGCGTGCACCGCTCCGGGCGGTGGATCCCGCCGTCGCTGGATCTGTCGATCGCCCTCGAGAACTCGCGCCTCGACCAGACCTACAACACGCCGGCGCTCGCGACGCTGTTCCTCCTCGGCGACACCCTCGACTGGATGCTCGAACACGGGGGCCTCGCGTGGGCGGCCGCGCGCTGCGACCGTTCGGCGGGGACCGTCTACGAGTGGGCCGAGTCGCGCGACTTCGCGACCCCCTTCGTGGCCGATCCGGCGGCACGCAGCAAGGTCACCGCCACGATCGACTTCACCGGGGTCGAGGGCGACGCGCTCTGCGCGGCGCTGCGGGCCAACGGCATCGTCGACGTGGAGCCGTACCGCAAGCTCGGCCGCAACCAGCTGCGGATCGCGACGTTCCCCGCCATCGAGCCCGAGGACGTCGCCGTCCTCACGCGCGCGATCGACTTCCTCGTCGACGCCCTCACCTGAGGAGGCGCACCGCCGTGCCCGACCTCCGGTCCCGAATGGTGGACCTCGGTGCCGCGGAGGACGACGCCGAGGCGATGTTCGAGCGTGGCTGGACCGACGGCCTCCCCGTCGTGCCGCCGACGCCCGAGCGCGTCGAGCGCATGCTCACCGGCACCACCCGCGACCCCGCGGAGGTGGTGGCGATCGTCCCCCCCAACCTCGTGGAGTGCACGGTCGAGAAGGTCGCGATCAACGCCGTGCTGGCCGGGTGCCGGCCCGAGTACCTGCCGGTGGTGTGCGCGGCACTCGAAGCGGCGTGCACCGACGCGTTCAACATGCACGGCCTCCTCGCGACCACGTGGTTCTCGGGCCCGGTGGTGATCGTGAACGGGCCCATCACGCGCGCGACCGGCATGAACTCCGGGGTGAACGCGCTCGGCCAGGGCAACCGCGCGAATGCCACGATCGGCCGTGCGCTCCAGCTCGTGGTGCGCAACGTCGGCGGGGGCAGGCCCGGCGAGGTCGACCGGGCCACGCTGGGGCAGCCGGGCAAGTACACGTTCTGCTTCGCGGAGAACGAGGCCGAGTCGCCGTGGGAGCCGCTGCACGTGACGCGCGGCCTGCGGCCCGAGCAGTCGGCGGTCACCCTGTTCGCCGGCGAGGCGCCCCGGGGGCTCGCCGACCAGCTCTCGCGCCAGGCACCCCAGCTCGCGAACACGTTCGCCGCCTGCCTGCGCACCGTGTGGCACCCGAAGGCGGTGATGGCGTTCGACACCGTGGTGGTGGTGGCCCCCGAGCACGCCCGGGTGTTCCGCGGAGCCGGCTGGTCGAAGGCCCGCCTCGTCGACGAGCTCACCGCCCGCCTGCAGATCCCCGGCGCCGAGCTCGTCCGGGGTGCGGGCGGCATCGAGGAGGGGCTCCCCGCGGCGTTCGCGGACACGACCGTGCCGAAGTTCCGCGACGGCGGGCTGCACGTCGTCCACGCCGGCGGCGGAGCGGGGCTCTTCTCCGCGATCATCGGCGGCTGGGCGTCGGGCGCGCTCGGCAGCGACCCCGTCACGCTCCCCATCAACCCATGATGCGTCCCTCCTCCCCGCGGCGCGGGGGGTGGGGGACGCACAGACGGACTGTGCGTCCGGGGCCGTCGCGTGGGACACTGCGGGCATGCGACGAGTGGTGCTCGACCCGACGGGCGAGTCCACGCCCACGCTCCGCGAGCGAGCCCCTCGACCCGAGGCGCTCGCCGGGCTCACCGTCGGCCTGCTCGACATCAGCAAGGCGCGCGGCGACGTGTTCCTCGACCACGTTGCCGGCCGGCTCACCGCCGTCGGCGTGCGCGTCGAGCGGTTCCGCAAGCCGACGTTCACGAAGCCGGCGCCGATCGACCTGCGCCACGAGATCGCCACGAAGTGCGACGTGGTGATCGAGGCGCTCGCCGACTGAGGCTCGTGCGCGTCGTGCAGTGTGCACGACATCGTCGCCCTCGAAGGGCTGGGGACACCGAGCGTGATGGTGGCTTCGGACCAATTCGTGCAGGCCGCCGCGATCCAGGCCGAGGCCCTGGGGGCGGACCCGGCCCGAGTGTTCGTCGCGCACCCGATCCAGGACCGAACCGACGACGAGGTGCGTGCCCTCGCCGACGGAGTGGTCGACGAGCTCGTGGGCGCGCTGGTGCGCCCCGCCCGGTGACCGACCCGACAGGACCATCCGGCCGGGCCATCCGAGAGGACCATCCGCAAGGACCAGACGCAACCCAACGAGACCGGACCGTCCCACGCATCCCGCCGAGACCGGGACGCACGCACCCACAGCGAGCTGAAGACCAGGCGCAACGACGAGAACGGGGCACGCGCACCCGAGGAGGCCCGCCATGCTCTGGATCCACGAAGTCCACCGCGTCCGCGGGGAGGCGGAACACGAGTTCGAGGCTGCGTACCGCGACGAGTGGATGCCGAAGCTGGCCGACACGGGCGACGCCAAGCTGCTCTACTACGCGCACCTCGCCCACGGGTCGGGACGCGCCTACACCGTGATCACCGTCTCCGCCGTCGAGGACGGTGCCGCGTGGGGCAACGTCGCGCGCCGGGTGCAGCGCGGCGACCTGCGTGAGGTGTCGCGCCTCCTGGACCAGCTGCGCCACACGGTCACGGGCCGGATCCTCGCGCCCGCAGCATGGGCGCCGATCGTGCCGGCGGACCTCGCCGCCGTGCCGGCGGACCCGGCGCTCGACCACGAGCCCGCCCTGTTCATGGAGGACACGGCCTGGCCGCACGAGGGGATGTTGCTCGACTACCTCGACCGCGCCGAGGCGCAGTACGCCCCGAGCCTGGTCGCGAGCCGCGCCGCGGGTCGGGCGATCCTCGAGCTCGTGACCCTGCTCCACACCGCGTGGGGCACCGGCAAACGAGCCGAGGTGCTGCTCTGGCAGAGGGTCCTCGACCCGGACCGGCTCCTGACGCTCCTCACCACGGACCTGCCGCCCGAGGCGACCGCTCCGGGCACCTGGATGCACGATGCGCTCGTGGTGCGCGACGACTGGCGCAGCCGCCTCCTCCGCACGGCCCGCTGGTCGCCGCTGTGAGGCTCCGCGGCCGAGCGGGGCGGCCCTCGGCGCGCGGGGGTCCGGGGTCACCGGATCGGGTCACGGATCGGGTCACGGATCGGGTCACGGCTCGGGAACAGGTCTGGCGGACGCGGAACGCTCACCCCCAGAGCAGACCGGCGAACTCCTCCACCTTGGCGCGCCCACCGGAGGGCCACCCGGCGACGAGGTAGCCGATGCCCCCAGCCCGCCACGCGTCGATCTCGCTGCGGATGTCGTCGAGCGAGCCCTCGATCGACAGTGACGCCGAGCGCAACAGGGTCGACGGGTCACGACCCTCGCGCGCGCAGAGCTCGTCGAGGAGGGCCGACTTCTTGGAGACGAACGCGAGGTCGCCGAAGGAGTGCCACGCGTCGGCGTACCTCGCCACGAGCGGCAGGCTCCGCCGCTCACCGGCGGCTCCCACCCAGATCGGGATCGACGGCTGCTGCACGGGCTTCGGGTTCAACGTCGCGTGCTCGACCGATGCGCGCTTGCCGGCGTGCGTCACGTCGTCCTCGGTGAACAGCCGGCGGAGGATCTGGAGCGAGTCCTCCAAGAGGTCGACGCGGGCGCCCGTGGGCGGGAACTCCAGGCCGAGCTCGCGGTGCTCCTTCTCGAACCACGCCGTGCCGATGGCGAGCTCCAGCCGCCCGTTCGACGCATGGTCGACGGTGATCGCCTGAGCCGCGAGCATCGACACCGGACGGTAGGTGAGGCCCGTGACCAGGAGGCCGAGACGCACCCGCGAGGTCGCGGTGGCGAGGGCCGCGAGCGTGGTGTAGCCCTCGAAGCACTCTCCGGGACCGTCGCCGTACATCGGCTGGAAGTGATCGAACCCCCAGACACCGTCGAACCCGAGATCCTCGGCGAACCGGGCTCGATCGACGACCTCCGTGAACGGCATGCGCTGCTGCGCGATGTCCAACCCGATCCGCATGATGCTCCTCTCGCCTCGGGCCTCATTGTGGCGCAGCCCGGCCCCGCGCTCGATATACTTCATCGAACTAACTATGTGCCCTCCCTCCGCTCGCACCACTGAGTCCCAAGGCGCTGCACCGGCGCGCACCGCCGACCGCGAGCCCACCCGCACCCGCGAGCCCACCCGCACCCGCGAGCCCACCCGCACCCGCGAGCCCACCGGCGCCCGCAAGCCCGCTCCGGAGCACGGGCCTGCGTCGGCCCACGTCGCCGAGGATCTCCTCATCGTGGTCACCCGCCTGGCGCGCCGGCTGCGGCGGCTCGCCGGCGACGGGATCTCGCCCACCCAGCGATCCATCCTGACCACGCTGGAGCGTCACGGCCCCCTCACCCACGGGCAGCTCGCCGAGAGCGAGCGGGTGCGGCCACCCACGATCACCGCGGCGGTCGACCGCCTCGAGCACGACGGCCTCGTCGGACGGGCACGCGACACCGCCGACCGACGCGTCGCGCGCGTCTCGATCACCGATGCCGGGCGCGCGCTGCTCCGGGCCGCCCGTGAGGAGCGGACGGCATTCCTCCAGCAGCGCCTCCGCGCGTCGTCACCCGCGGAGCGCGCGACCATCGCCGCGGCACTCCCCGCACTCGCGCGGCTCCTCGAGGACGCTCCCCGATGACGCCGATCCGAAGGGTGGCCGGGCGAACCTTCGTGTCGCTGCGCTCGCGCAACCTGCGCCTCTACTTCGCGGGACTGACCGTCTCGCAGGTCGGCAGCTGGGTGCAGCTCGTCTCACTGCCGTGGCTGGTGCTCCACCTGACCCACAGCGGTGCGATGGTGGGACTCACGTACGCGCTGCAGTTCCTCCCGATCCTGCTGCTCGGGGTGTGGGCGGGGGTCATCGCCGATCGCTGCGACAAGCGTCGGCTCCTCGTGGTCACCACCGCCCTGCTCGGCGCGTGCGCGCTGGCGCTCGGCGTGATCACGTTGCTCGACATGGTCGCGATGTGGAACGTCATCCTGCTCGCCATCGTGCTCGGCACCGTGGCGGCGTTCGACAACCCGACGAGGCGCGCCTTCGTGCCAGAGCTCGTCGAACCGCGCGACGTCACGAACGCGGT
>BTUT01000144.1:0-7351 GCA_045862935.1 Acidimicrobiia bacterium | reverse complement strand
CACGGCACCGTCGCGGGCGGACAAGACGTCGTTGTAGCCCCGACCGGGCCCGACGAACTCGATCGTCTCGGGGCGGGTCGCCGTCACGTACATCGCCCGGCGCCCGATCCCCCGACCGGTGGGCGCCGGGGCGGCGTGGAGCACGTGCCCGTAGTGCAGGGTGACATCGCCCGGCTCGGTGTCGATCGCCACGATCGGCAGCCCGGCCGCGTCGCTCGCACGGAGCTGGTGAGCCGACGCACGGTGGGATCCCGCGAGGAAGTGCAGCTGGCCGGTCGCCGCCGAGGCCGGGTCGAGCTGGATGCCGACCGCGATGGACGGGCACAGCACCGGATGGCCGCCGAGGCCGCAGTCCTGGTGCCAGGGCAGGTCGGCGAGCCCGGAGTCGGAGCCCGGCTGCTTGATGACGACGCCGATCCCGTCGAGGCAGTCCCGCTCGGGCACGAGGTCCGGACCGCCGAGCGCACGGAAGCGTCGGAGGCGGGGGTCGTCGGCCACCGCCGCGATGCGCTCGGAACGCTCGTTCGCGTAGGTCAGGCGACAGCACGCGGGCTCACCGTCCACCGTCGTCCACCACGAGCGGCCGTCGTCGGGCGTCGCGAGACCCAGCAGCCGCTCGGTCTCGGCCGCGAGCGCCGCGATCTCGTCTCGGGTGAACACGCCCCGCACGTGCGCGAAGCCGGCCGAGCCGAGGAAGGCGGCGATCTCGGCGTCGTCGTCGTCGAGCGTGAAGGCGCGGCGGAGGTCGAGGCCGTCGACCTCGCCGGGGTCGTAGAGCGGACGCCCGTGGTAGAGCGCACGGATCGCCGGCTCCCAACGGAACCAGTCCTCGTAGCTGCCCCTCCCGAGCCGGGCGGCGTCCGCGTACACGAGGCCGAAGCAGGTGTGCAGCTCGTTCGCGTAGTCGGAGAACGCGGCCGCGTCGAGCTCGATCACGGTGTCGGCGTCGGTGTCACCGGTGCGGATCTCGACGGTGTCGGCGGTGGGGACGTAGGTGAACGCCGTCGGCCCGACGCGGAAGGCCAGAGCCGGCGCGCCCCGGAGGTCCCGCGCGGCGAGCGCGCCGTGGCCCGCGGCGATCCGCTCGGGAAGCACCCGCGCGTGGAACTCGTCGAAGTCGATCGCGGCGAACACCAGCATGCCGATCCCCCTCCCGCGAGAACGGGTGGAGCATACGACGACCCGCCTCGAGCGTGCCGGGCATGCACGACGACCTCGGCCCCATCGGCACCTGGACGTTCGCGCTCGACGCGCAGCCCGCAGCCCGCGCGCCGGAGCTCGCGGCGGAGATCGAGGAGATGGGCTACGGAGCCATCTGGGTGCCCGAGGCGGTCGGGCGTGATCCGAAGGTGAACGCCATGCTCATCGGCTCGGCGACCCGACGCGTCAAGGTGTGCACGGGGATCGCGAGCATCGACGCGCGCGTACCTCGACGCGATGGACGACGCGCGCTACCTCGCCGCGACCTCCGGGAGCTCGTCGGCGCGCTCGGCTGATCCCGGCGAACTGCCGCCACGGAGAGGAATCCGGACGCACAGTCCGTCTGTGCGTCTCACCCCCGCGTCGCGGGGGTGAGACGCATCAGGAGGGGTCGTCGCGGTGGGACGTGCCGCCCAGGTAGGCGGCGGCGAGGAGGTCGCTGTCGGCTTCGTCGCGGGGGCCCATCCACACGACGCGCCCGAGCTCGACGAAGGCCACGACGTCGGCGACCTTCATCACCTCACTCGCCTTCTCCTCCACGAGGAGGATGGCCGTGCCCATCTCCCGCAGCTCGCGCAGCGCCTCGATCACGATGTCGGCCGCGAGCGGGGCGAGGCCGAGCGTCGGCTCGTCGGCGACCAGCGCGGCCGGCGGGTCGGCGAGCGCGGGGGCCAGCGAGAGCATCTGCTGCTCACCGCCCGAGAGCAGGCCGGCGACCTGCTTGCGGCGCTCGCCGAGGATCGGGAACCGCGCGTAGGCCTTCGCCCGCAGCTCCGGGTCGCGCAGCAGCACCTGGAGGTTCTCCTCCACGGTCAACCCGGGGAAGATCCCCCGCGCCTCGGGCACGAGCAGCAGCCCGCGCCGGGCTCGCTCGTGGGGCTCCATCGCGGTGACGTCCTCGCCGTTGAGCAGGACGCGCCCGCTCGTCGCGGGCACCATCCCGGCCGCGGTGTTGCACAACGTGGACTTCCCCGCGCCGTTGGCCCCGAGGAGCGCTACGACCTGGGCGCGCTCGACGGCCACGGTCACGCCGTGCAGCACCTCCACGTCGCCATAGCCCGCCACGAGGTTCTCGATGCGGATCACGGGTTCGCCCGTGGGGCCGGCCGGCGGCGCCGTCGTGGCCGCCGCGACCACCTGCTCCTCCGGCACCGGCGCGGCCTCGGCCGCCTCACCGTGGTGCAGCTCGGACTCCGCCGCCTCGATGCGGGCCTCACGCTCCTTCGCCCGCTTCTTCTCGAGCCGGTCGTGGCCGATCATCGCGAGGAGTCCGTCGGGGTTCTTCGCGAGGTTGATGGCACCGAGGCCGAAGAGCATGGGCGTGAAGTACGTCGAGGTGATGAGCTCCGAGAGGAAGTTCGGCATCCAGGAGAACTCCGAGAGCTCCTTCCAGATGATGGGCGCGGCCGTGTACGCGAGGCCGGCGAGGAGCGCGCCACCGGGGCGGCGCACCCCGAACGTCACCGCGACCGCGATCCAGATCAACCCGATCAGCGGCGGCGCGCTGCCGTGGGTGATGTTGAGGTTCGTGAGCCCGTACATCGCCCCACCGAAGCCGGCGATGCCGGCCGAGAGCGCGAAGAGGGCAACCTGGGCCTTGGCCGGAGAGATCCCGGACGTGCGCGCCGCCACCTCGGAGCTGCGCGCCGCGAACATCGCGCGCCCCGACGCCGAGCGCTGCAGGTTGTGGATGAGGAGGGTGATCACCCCGAACACCACCAGGAGCATGAGCACCATCTGCTGCGAGCGCGCGAAGTCAAAGGTGGCGTCCTGCCCACCCCACCCGGGGAGCCGGATGCCGAACACGTCGAACGTCGGCACCCGGAACGTGTAGCCGAAGCTGCCCTTCCCGATGTCGTCGTTCTGGAAGAACACGAAGTAGCCCACCCAGGCGAGCGCGAACGTCGCGAGCGCGAGCGCGAGCGCACCGAGACGTCGCACCGGATAGGCGATCACCGCCCCGATGATCCCCGCGACGAGCGCGCCGAGCAGGCACGCCACGAAGAAGTTCATCTGCCCGTTGTGCACGACGAACGGGATGTCGAAGTCCCACTTCGCCCACGGCGGCGGGTTGGTGGAGTCCGAGGTCTGGATGGCCCATCCGGCCATGAACCCGCCCGCGGTCACGAACGTGGCCTGCGCGAGGCTCACCATGCCCCCGATGCCGGTGACCACCACGAACGACAGGAACACGATCCCGAGCGCGAGCCCGGGGGCGATCACGCCCGAGCGGACGAAGAACGCGTTGTTCGGCCAGGGGAACGCACCGATCGTGTAGAGCACGAGGATCCCGACGAAGATCGCCCACGGCAGGATCCGCCGCCACTGCGGGAGACCGGCGCGATGGTCGGGGGCGGGTTTCTCCTCGGCCACCGTCCCGGCCTGGCGTCCCCGGTCGCGCCCCACCACGAAGAGGGCGATGAGCAACAGGATGTACGGCACCGCGGTCTGCAGGCCGGTGAGCTTCGAGAGGAAGTTCGGGAGGATGTCGTCCTTGTAGCCCGCCACGAGGTTCTGCACGACGCCGAGCGCGAGGCCGGCGGCGAACGCGAGCGGGATGGAGCGGATGCCCGCGGCGGCGACCGCGGCGAGCGAGCCGAGCACCACGAACTGGTAGGTCACGTCGTTCAGCGTGAACAGCGGGGCGATGAGCACGCCGCCGATCCCCGCGAGCGTCATCGACAGCGTCCACGCGATCGCCGACGTGCGCTGGGGGTTGACCCCGCGCAGTGCCGCGAGCGACTTGCGGTCGACGATGGCGCGCATCTCGAGCCCGACGCGGGTGCGGCGCAGCACCACGTACAGCACCGCCGCGGCGATGGCCGCGACCACGAACACCGCGAGCTGGTCGGAGTTCAGCACCACGTTGTCGAGGCCCAGCCACGACAGCCGGTAGACCTTCGTCGGCGACGGCCCCACGCCCGGCGGGACGAACCCCGTGTCGGCGGCGACGTCGCTCAGCTTCGTGAGCCCGAGCCCGAGCCAGTCGTCGAGCACCGCGTCGACGAGCCACTGCGCGAAGTTGGGCAGCGCGACCAGGAGCCCGATCGTGCCGACGATCCGCGCGTACACCGGTGCCGTGCTGAGGCGCCCGAGCACGATGCGGTCGAGCAGGTAGCCGAGCAGCGGCGCGAAGAACAGCACCGTGAGGATCACCGACGGGACGATCGGGAGGCCCTGGCCGGTGTTGAGCTGGAAGTAGAAGTACGCCGAGGTGAACGCCACCGCGGCGTGGGCGAAGTTGAACACCCCGGACGTCTGGTAGGTGAGCACGAGGCCCGACGCCATGATCGAGTAGATGGCGCCGGTGACCATGCCGGAGATCACCAGGTTCAGGAACTTCTGCACGGAGGGTCCTCGCGTCCGTCAGACGAACAGGAAGGAGGGAACGACCGACGGCCGGGCTCGTACGAGCCCGGCCGTCGCGTTCCGTGGAGCGGTCGCGGTGCTACTTCACCCCGGAGGGGTACGGAACCGTCACCCACTCACCGTTCTTCTCGGTGAGCAGGTCGTAGCACGCGTACGGCGCGGTCACCGTGTACTTCGTGCCGTCGCTCGTCGCGAGCTGACCGCACGGAGCGCCGGCCTTGAAGCTCGCCGGGTACACGGTCTCACCGACCACGTCGGGGATCGAGTACTTGAACTTCGCGGCGACCTTCTGGAAGCGCTCCGGCGTCAGGTTCTTGCCGACCTTCTTGATGATCTGCACGAACATGTCGGCCGCGAAGTAGCCGGCGAGGACCGGCTGGCTGATCAGGGTCACCCCGGCCGCCTGGAGCGTCGAGACGATCTCCTTCATGGCCGGTGCCGGAGCCTCGGGCGTGGCGAACTGGGTGAACGGCGACCACCCGTTCGCGAGCTGCACGAGGCGGGGGTCGTAGGCGACGGCGTTCGTCTGGAGGCCCTTGAAGCCCGCCTGCCCCAGGGCCCGGCCGAGACCGATGACGTTCTGGGAGGTGAGCACCAGGAACACGACGTCGGGCGGCTGACCGCCGTTCGAGGTCATGATGTCCTGGACGTACGGCGAGTAGTCGCTCACGGTCGCCGGCGGCGCCGGGAGCGCCGTCTTCTGGTAGACGACCTTCATGCCCACGGCCTCGGCGGTCGCCGAGATCGTGACCACCCCGGACTTGCCCGAGTCGCTGTCCTCGGTGACGACGGCCGCGGTCTTGCCCTTGGCGCCGCCCTTGCCCTGGCCCTGGAGCTGCGCGTTCACGAGCTCACCCCAGGTGTTGCCCGGGTACTTCGGCGGGTTCGCCACGAGGCAGCCGGTGAAGCCGAAGGCGTACTTGTTCGTCGGCTCGCAGTAGCCCGCCGCGATCCCCCAGCCGACCACCGGGACCTTCTGCTGGTTCACGTAGGTGCCGGTGAGCATGGGCGTGATGGTCGGCACGATCGCGAAGACCCGCTCCTGGTCGACGAGGCGCCGCACCTCCTGGGTGTTGATGTCCGCGGTCTGCTTGTCGTCGGCGAAGCCGACCGACACGATCTTGCGTCCGCCCGGGATCTCCTTGTTCTTCGCCGCGAGGTCGAAACGAGCCTGCGCGGCCTTGTTCCCGTCGCCGTAGAGGTTCGCGACCCCGAGGCCCGAGACCTTGATCTCGTCGTCGGTCACGCCGCGGACCGAGCCCTGCGCACCGGCCGAGCCGGCACCAGCGAGCGACGCCGCCGCCACGGTCGCCACGGCAACGAGCGCGACGACCACCTTCCTGGTTCGTTTCACGGGTTCCCCCTTGTGTGTGGGTGGTGGGTGTTCGGATGGGACGGCCGCATTCTGCCTCAGCCCTCCCCGAGATATGCCGCGCGCACCGCGGGGTTCTGCTGGATCTCCGCCGGCACGCCCATCGCGAGAACGCTCCCGAGATCGAGGACGACGATGCGATCGCACTGCTGCATCACGAACCCCACGTCGTGCTCGACGAGCACGACGGCGCACTCGCCGCCCGCACGCAGCGCCTGGATCCGCTCACCGAGGCGGTCGGCCTCCGCGTGGTCCAGCCCGGAAGTGGGCTCGTCGAGCATCAGGACCTTCGGGTCGGCCACCAGCGCACGGGCGACCTCGACCATGCGCGCGAGCCCGATCGGCAGCGACCCGGCCGACTCGCCGCGCACCGCGTCGAGCCCGCACTGCGCGATGACCTCGTCGGCGCGCTCGCGGCGCTGGCGCTCGCGGCGGCGACGGGTGGGGAACGCGACCAGGTCGGCGGCCATCCCGCCGCCCCCGCCCTCCCACTCCAGCGCGGCGAGGACGTTGTCCTCCACCGTGAGCCAGCCGAAGGTCTGCACGCGCTGGAAGGTGCGGCGCAGACCCAGCCGGGCGCGCGTCACGGCGCTCGCCTTCGTCACCTCGCGGCCCCCGAGGAACACGCGGCCCTCGTCGGGGATGCGGACGCCGGAGATGGCGTCGAAGAGCGTGGTCTTGCCGGCCCCGTTCGGGCCGATGAGGCCCATCACCTCGCCGGGCGCCACCGAGAACGACACGTCGGCGAGCGCGCGGATCCCACCGAAGCGCACGCTCACGCTCTCCATCGCGAGCGCGGGCGGACGGTCGCCGGACGGCTGAGGCTCCGGCGCGCCGACGGGCGCAGCTTCGATCGTCGACACCCCGCTCCATCCCCCCCGGCCGTCTGAGTGGCTGACGGTATATCAGATCTCCGCCCGGAAGGGGCTTCAGCCCCCGCACGGGTCGCCGCGCCAGGCCCCGAGGCGGCCGCCGCCTCGCTCAACCCTCGTCGACGAACCCCAGGGTCGACGGGTCGTCGAGGGCGGCCTTCACGATCTTGCCCGTGGCGGTGCGGGGCAGCCGCTCGGACCGGATCTCCCAGTGTGCCGGGACCTTGTAGTAGGCGAGCGTCTCGGCACACCACGCCGAGAGCACGTCGGCGGTGACCTCGGCGCCCGGCACGGGAACGACGTAGGCCTTCACCTCCTGGCCGAGCTCGGCGTGCTCGACCCCGGTGACCGCGGCCTCGAGCACCGCGGGGTGGGCCTCGAGCCGGTGCTCGACCTCCACCGGGTAGACGTTCTCACCGCCGCGGAAGATGAGGTCGCGCTTGCGCGACGACAGGTAGAGGCGGCCGTCGACGATCCGGCCGATGTCGCCCATGCGCAGCCAGCGGTGGGGCCAGAACGTCGCCTCCGTCGCATCCGG
>BTUT01000143.1:0-7391 GCA_045862935.1 Acidimicrobiia bacterium | reverse complement strand
GAACCCCGCGCACACCGCGAGCACGGCGGCGCCGCCGCTCCACGCGCGCTCGATGCTGGCGCGCGAGGCCCGCATCCCCGCCGCGGCCATGGTCTGGGGGTCGTCCTCGCCGCCACCGAAGAGGTAGACGTCGAGGGAGTCGGGGATCGACTCGCCGGCTGGGATCTCCACGACCTCCGCGGCGAGGCCTCGCCAACGGCACCGTTGCACGAGCACGAGCGCGTTGCCGCGGTCGCCGTACGTGCCGAGGAGCTCGGGGTAGATCAGTCCGACCCGGACCGCCGACTCACGCGCCGTCATCGCCGTACCGCTTGTAGAGAGCCGAGAACTGCGTGTACGTGCACAGGAGCACGGGGTCGGATCCGGGGAGGGAGGCAGCCGCGCGCCTCGGGTCGCGCTCGACGGTGTGCTCCACCTCGCCGTAGCGCAGCCGGACGGCCACGTCGAGGCAGCGATCGCCCGCCGCCGCGACGGGGAGGCCGCGGACCACCTCGAAGGGGACGTCCCAGAGCCACGACGGGTCCTTGCCGTCGGCCACGCGTGCGTTCACCGCGACGACGACGGGGCTCGCGGTGGCCCGTGCCCAGTGCAGCACCTCGGACCAACCGGCCGGGTTCTTGGCCAGGAAGACGCGCGCGCGGCGGCCGTCGGGGAGGGGCACCGCCATGTAGCGCCCGGCCACGGTGTCGACGCGGCCCGCAGCCTCGACCGCGCGCGACGGATCGACCCCGAAGTGTGTCACCGCCCCAACGACCGCGAGCGCAGCGTTGGCGCAGTTCCACCGCCCCGGGAGCGAGAGCCTCAGCGGGTGCCGGGTTCCCGCGAGCACGAGCGTGTCGCCGTCGAGCGCGTGGTCGGCGTCGGGCTCGGCGAAGCCGCAGTGCGGGCACGAGAACCGGTCGGTGCTCCAGTCGAGCAGCCTGCCGCACGACGGGCAGGTGGACGCGTCGGCCCGCCACGGGAGCCCCAGGCGGACCCAGGTGACGCGCGCGGGCTGCGCGGCGTAGACCACGTGGGGGTCGGACGCGTTCGCCACGACGTGCAGGTCACGATGGCGCTCGGCCACCGCGCGCCACGCCGCTCCCACCGCGTGGACCTCGCCGTAGCGGTCGAGCTGGTCACGGCTCAGGTTCCCGAGCACCAGCAGCTCGGCGCGCAGGGGGCCGACCACGCGCGCGACGACCCGTTCGTCGACCTCCAGGGCTGCGAGGCCGGGCTTCGTCGCGTGGGCGAGCACCGGGACGAGGCCCGACGTGAGGTTGGCGCCGGTCGAGTTGGTGGCCACCGGGCCGTCGAGGGTCTCCAGCGCGGCGGTGAGGAGCCGGGTCGTGGTGGTCTTGCCGTTCGTCGCGGAGACGAGTGCGACCCGGAGGCCGGCCGCGAGCTCCTCGAGCGCGTGCGGCGCGATCTGGTTGATCACCCGACCGCTGATGGTCGCGCCCGCACCGCGACCCGTGACGCGCGAGAGCCACCCGGCGGCTCCACCGGCACACACGGCGACCCGCGTGCGGGCGGTGACGTGGCTCACGAGCGCACGCTCGCGTGCACCTCGGTGACGTACGGGAACTCGACCACGTCGCGGTCGCGGGTCTCCGGGTGGGTCGCGAGGATGTCGCGCACCTCCGCGAGGACCGCCTCGCGGCGCACGGGGTCGGCCGCCGCGATGTGGCTGGTCGTCGCGGCGCGGTCGACGACGCCCTCGAGCGTGAGCGTCTGCGCGTGCGGGAGCTGCGCCTGTGCGGGCGCGCCGAACCGCGGATGCGCCCCCAGTGCGTCCGCCGCCCACGCCCGCGACCGGTGCCCGCGCTGCCACTGCGGGGTCGACCCGGCCCCGGCGACCACCCGGTGGATCCGCTCGACCCAATCCACGGTGTCGTCCCACGCGTTCCACACCAGGGCCACGCCGCCACCGGGGCGGAGCGCCCTCGCGATCTCGTCGAGGCTCGCCGCGCAGTCGAACCAGTGGAACGCCTGGGCCACCATCACGGCGTCGAGCGACCCGTTCCGCAACGCCAGGGCCTCGGCCGTGGCGCCGACGAGCATGACGCCGGGCACCTCGTCGGCGAGCACGGCCCGCATGCCGGTGAGGGGCTCGACGGCGACGAGACGGCTGCTGAGCCCGGCCAGCGCCCGGGTGAGCTTGCCGGTGCCGGCACCGAGGTCGCAGATCCAGGACCGGGCGCCGATCGAGAGCGTGTGGGCGAGCCAGGGGAGGAGGTCGGCGGGGTAGGTGGGCCTTGCCCGTTCGTAGGCCCGCGCCGCGTCGCCGAACCCGCGCGCGGCGACCTCGGGGACCGACATGCTCACCATGATGGCCGGGGCGGTGCGGGCGGGCGGGTGCTCAGCCGTGGAGCCCGCACTCGGTCTTCGTGGTGCCCGCCCATCGCCCGGCGCGCGGGTTGTCGTCGGGCCCGACGGGTCGGGTGCACGGCCAGCAGCCGATGGACCCGTACCCGCGGTCCGCGAGGGGGTGGACCGGGAGGTCACGGTCGCGCACGTACCCCTCGACGTCGGCGTGGGACCACGTGGCGATCGGGTTCACCTTCACGAGGCCGCGGGCGACGTCGAGCGTGACCACCGGCGTCGCGGCCCGGGAGGGGGCATCGTCCCGGCGCAGACCGCTGATCCAGGCCCGCCGACCGGCGAGCGCGCGGGCGAGCGGCGCGATCTTGCGCGCGGCACAGCACCCGTCCGGGTCGGTGAGCCACCGGTCGTCGGCGGGGACCTCGGGTCCGACGACCGTGAGGTGCAGGTCGTAGCGACGCCGGACCTGCTCGACGTACCACAGGGTCTCGGCGAAGTGGTACCCGGTGTCGAGGAACACCACCTCGAGCGTGGGTGCGACCTGCGCCGCGAGGTCGATGAGCACGCAGTCCTGGAACGACGCGGCGAGGACGACGTCGGGGCCGTAGCGGTCCCACGCCCACTCGATCGCCTCGGTCGCGGGGCGGGACTCGAGCACGCGCGCCGCCTCGGCGAGCGCATCGAGGTCGGGCGTCGGGGGGCGCGGCGGGGCGAGCGGGTGCGGGAGTGCGGTCGTGCTCATCGGTGGACGGTCCTCATGTGGCGCACTCGCTCTCGCCCACTTCCTTCACGTAGGGCCCGGTCTCGCCGAAGTCCACGTAGAAGTCGGGCCGCTCGGCCGGGTCGGGGAACTCGTCGAGGTCAGCGAGGCTCGCGCCGACGGCGGCCGCCCCCCCTGCCCGCTCGAGCCACGACCCGAACGTCTCCCCGGCTGTCCGGTTGGCCGCGAACTTCCCGACCACGCGCACGACCGCTTCGGAGGCGGCCTTCGCCGGCAGCTTCGCGGCCTTCTGGCCGAACTCGATCTCCATGTCACCCACGCGACCGCCGAGCAGCATCTGGTAGCCGGGCGCGGCCTTGCCGTGCGCCCGGCGCTCGGCACCGAAGAAGCCGATGTCGGAGATGTGGTGCTGCCCGCAGGAGTTCGTGCATCCGGAGATGTTGATCCGCACCCCGCCGACCTCGGCCAGGCCCGCCTCCTCGAGCGCGCGCTCGATGTCGGACGCGAGGCCCCGCGACTGGGTGATCGCGAGGTTGCAGGTGTCGGCGCCCGGGCAGGCGACCACGTCACGCGCCAGCTCGGCGCCGGCAGCCGCCATGTCGATCGTCACGAGACGGTCGAAGAGCGCCGGCAGCTGGTCGTCGGTGAGCCCGCGCAGCGCGAAGTTCTGGCGGTTCGTCACCCGGATCTCCACGCCGAGGTCGCGCTGGAGGGCGGCGAGCCCGCGGAGCTGGTCGGGGGTGACGTCGCCCAGCCGGCAGTGCGCGTACGCGCTGATGGTGCCGTTGGCGCGGCCGCGCACCACGTTGGCCAGCTCCCACTTGGCGTAGGGCGAGAGCCCCGAGAACTCGATCGGCGTGCCGAGATCGACCGTCGCCTCGGTGCCCATGCCGGCCGGGGCGTCGCCGTGCGCGAGCACCGCCGTGGGGATGCCGCCCGGGTACGAGGCCGAGGCGAAGAGGAGCTTGCGCTCGCGGAAGATTCGGGTGCGCAGCTCGTCGATGCCCATCGTGTCGACGAGCCACTTCATGCGCGCCCGGAGCTTGTTGTCACGGTTGCCGTGGTTCGACCAGACGCGCAGTGCCGCCTCGATCGTGGGCAGCAGCAGCTCGCGGGGCGTGAACTCCTCGATCGCCTGCGCGGGGTGGGGGTTCGCGCCGAGCCCGCCCGCCATGAACACCCGGAAGCCGGGCTCGGTGCTGCCGTCGGGGAGCGGTCGGGTCACCGCGATCACGCCGATGTCGTTGAACATCGCCTGCCCGCAGTCGGTGGCGCAGCCCGAGAAGTTGATCTTGAACTTCCGAGGGAGGCGCTGGGTGAGCGGGTTGCGCAGGAACAGGTCCTTGGCCGCCTCGGCCCACGGGCTGATGTCGAGCACCTCGTAGGGGCATGCGCCGGCGAGGTGGCAGCCGCTCACGTTGCGCACGGTGTCGCCACACGCTTCGCGGCTGGTGAGCCCGACCGCCGCGAGGAGCCGCAGCGCGTCGGCGCACTGGTCGAGCTGTACGAAGTGGTACTGGATGTTCTGGCGCGTGGTGAGGTGGCCCCACCCCCGCGAGTACGTCTCGGCCACGTGGGCCAGCATCTCGAGCTGGTCCGCGTCCACCTTGCCGTAGGGGATCTTCACTCGCAGCATCTGGTTGTAGCCGCCCTGGCGCTGGCCGTAGATGCCCTGGTTCAGCCGGAAGACGCGGAACGCGTCGTCGTCGATCTCTCCCGCCATGAAGCGCCGCACGCTGTCGTCGAAGCGGTCGATCTCGTCGGCGACGACCGGGTCGAGCGTTGCGGTGCGGAGCTCGGTGATGTCGATCATGTGGGACCTCGCGGAACGCGGGAACGCCCGCGACCGGGTGTGCCGCGGGCCGGAGTGGAGCCGGAGTCGGGTCGGGGGCTGACGGAGGGTCAGCCGACCCGGACGGCGCCCGGGGAGCGCGGACACAGCTCGTCGCGCACCTCGTGGGGGGTGCGGCCCATCGAGATGCTGGCGGCGCCGCGGGCTCGGATCACGCAGGTGATCGTACGGGAACCGCGCTCGAAATGCCAGCGGTGGGGTCGGAAATTTTCCCGACCCCACCGGTCAGGTTTCCCCCTCCGATCCGAGATGCGTCCCACGCCCGCGCATACGTGCTCCTGGGACGCATCTCGCGCGGTGCGAGGGCCGGTTGGGGAGCGGTGAGGTCCGGCCGAGGGCGCGGCGGAGAGGGCCCGCGAGGCTTCGTGGAGCCGCCGCTAGCCTCCGGGCGATGCGGATGTCGGCCCTGTTCCTGCGCACGCTGCGTGACGATCCGGCCGACGCCGAGATCGACAGCCACCGGCTGCTGCTGCGGGCGGGCTGCATCCGCCGCGTCGCGAGCGGGATCTACTCGTGGCTGCCGCTCGGGCGGCGAGTGCTCGCCGCGGTGGAGCAGATCGTCCGGGAGGAGATGGACGCGGCCGGCGCCCAGGAGGTGCTGCTCCCGATCGCCCAGCCCCTCGAGCTGTGGGCTCGCACGGGGCGCGACGCCACCTACGGGCCGCTCATGTTCCGCCTCGAGGACCGCAAGGAGGCCGGCTTCTGCCTGTCGCCCACCGCGGAGGAGGCGATCACCACACTGGTCGCGGGGGAGTACTCCAGCTACCGCGACCTCCCGGTGAACCTCTACCAGATCAACTGGAAGTACCGCGACGAGCTGCGCCCCCGCTTCGGCCTGCTGCGGGCGCGCGAGTTCCTCATGAAGGACGCGTACTCGTTCCACACCGACGTCGACGACCTCCGGCGCACCTACCAGGACATGTACGACGCCTACACGCGGGTGTTCACCCGCTGCGGGCTCACGTTCCGCGCGGTGGAGGCCCAGGCCGGCGAGATCGGCGGCGACGTGAACCACGAGTTCATGGCGGTCGCCGCGATCGGTGAGGACGACTTCGTGTGGTGCACGCACTGCGACTACGCGGCCAACGTGGAGGCGGCCCGCCGCCACAGTCGACTCCATCAAGTGGTACCGGTGATCGACGCGCCGTCGCGCGAAGCGGTGCACACACCGGAGCTCCCGGGGATCGCGGGCGTCGCGCAGCACCTCGGCGTCGAGCCGTCGGAGCTGTTGAAGTGCATCGCGTTCGACGTCGACGGCGAGCTCGGCCTCGCGCTCGTGCCCGGTGATCGCGAGGTCAACCCGTACGCGCTCACCCAGGCGGTCGCGCCCCGGAGCGCGCGCCTGTTCACCGACGACGACTTCGTGGCGCGTCCCGACCTCCCGAAGGGCTACATCGGCCCCGACTTCACCGGCGCGGTGCTCGTGGTGGCCGATCCGCTGGTGGGGGAGGAGCGGCCGTGGGTCACCGGTGCGAACGAGGCCGACTACCACGTGCGCCACGCGGTGCTCGGGCGCGACTTCCACGTGGACCTCTGGGCCGACCTCGTGAGCGTGGTGAGCGGCGACCCGTGCCCGCGCTGCGGGTCGGCGCTGTCGGTCGACCGCGGCATCGAGGTCGGCCACGTCTTCCAGCTCGGCACGAAGTACGCCGAGGCGCTCGACGCCACGTACACCGACGACGCGGGCGCCGATCACCCGATGGTGATGGGCTGCTACGGCATCGGGGTGTCGCGCATCGTCACCGCGGTGGTGGAGGAGCACCACGACGAGCACGGCATCGCGTGGCCCGAGGCGATCGCGCCGTTCACCGTGCACCTCGTCGCGCTGCCCGGCAAGGGTGACACCGCCGCGCAGGTGCGGGCGGCGGCCGACACGCTCTACCGTGGACTTCGCGCTGCGGGTGTGTCGGTCCTCTACGACGACCGCGACGCGAGCCCCGGCGTGAAGTTCGCCGACGCCGACCTGCTCGGCATGCCCGTGCGACTCACGGTGGGCGCGAAGGGTCTGGCTCGCGGCGTGGTGGAGCGGCGCCGCCGGGCGACCGGCGAGCTGGACGAGCTCCCGCTCGATGGGGCCGTCGCGTCGCTGGCCGGCTGAGGTTCGCAGCCGAGGCACGGCGGCTGAGGTGAGGCGCCCGTGGGCCGGGCGTGGGCGGCGCACCGGACCCGGTGGGGACCTTCGGTCCTTGACGGGGGGGGCCGGGCAACGAGGCTGCCCGTATGTACCGGACCCGACGAAGGGTGCTCATCCCGGCGGTCGCGGCGATCGTGCTCGCGGCCTCATCCCCGGCGGGCCCGTCCTCTGCGGCGGCGGACGGCGACGGGGCGGCCGCGAGCGCGTCGCCTGCTGCGCAGCTCGCGGTCGCGCTGGACCGCGCGCTCGGCGACGACTCGACCTTGGCCATGGTGCGCGGCTACGACCGCGGCTACGAAGCGATCCAGCTGACGCAGGGTGCGTTCGAAGGCGGCTTGCAGACCGACGGGGTGGTCGTCGACGAGCGGGGCGCACCGCTG
>BTUT01000142.1:0-7412 GCA_045862935.1 Acidimicrobiia bacterium | reverse complement strand
CCGTCAGCGAGGACTTTCGTGTCCGCCCACAGGGAGTATCTGCTGTCCGTCGTCAGCTTCTCGGAATGCGCGTCGATGAGCGTCCCGTCGATGTCGATCACGATCTCACCGGGTGCTGCGCCACCAGCCCACGCGGCCGCTCGGGCCCGGGCACGGGCCGCAGCGATGTTGCGCAACCCATCAGCGTGGATCGAGTCGAGCACCCGGAACACCGTCGGATCCGACGCGACCGACCCGAACAACTCCGGTTGCTCGCGCAGCACCGCGATATCGGCGAGGCAGTCACCTCCGTCCGCGAGCGACACCGCCAGATGGGCGAGGACGACACCCGGATCGTGGCGGGAACGACGTCGACGCGTGTGCGCCATCGCCGCCGACAGCCCGTCGGTGAGCCCGACCCGATCGGCGAGCTCGGCGAGCAACAACGCGCCCGCGTGGCCCGCCACACCCCTGCCGTCACCCGTCACCTTCACCCGCTGCGCAGCGCGTATAACGTTCATCTCGGAAGTGCCCTTCTGGTTGGGTCTCTGCTGGCGTCGCAACCGCAGTTTCTCCCACCAGAAGGGCGTTTTCGTGGACGCGACCCCATCAACCGCGGGCCACTACTGAAATCTCCGGGCAAGTGCCGATCCCGAACGACGGCGTGGCGGAGGGAGTGGGACGTCTTTCGAACCCGGACGCCGCGGTCCTGGACGTCCTCAGAGTCGGTGGAGATCCAACCGTCGTCGTAGCGTGGTCGCGATCACCGCAAGGTCGTCTGGGTCACTCGTGACGACGAGATCCCCGCGGGCGACTGCCCCGACGACGACGGTTGCGTCGATGAGGTCATCGATCGCGGCACGACCACATGCTGCTCCCGCAGCACGGCTCCGCACCTCGGTCAGGTCTTCGATCGTGCACCCAGCGAGCAGCCGAGACAGGTGAGCCTGCGGCCCTCCCCGCCAAGCCTGACCAAGCACGCCTGCAGGAACCGTCGGCGACACGCCACGTTCGAGTGCGCGGCGGTGAAGCGCCCACAGTCGCCGATCGTTCCGCTCGGCGGCGAGCAGGGCGCCGGTGTCGTAGGTGACGCCCGGCATCAGCCAGCCCGGCGAGTGCGGGACAGGATGCGGTTCAAGACCTTGTCGGCATCCGAGAGCTCGGCGTCGGTGAGCGACCCGTTGTCGCGCTCCCACGCACGAACGGCTTCGAGACCCCGTTCGACAACCAAGGCGCGCTCTGCGGCACGACTGAGCCAGGCGGACAGGCTGAGCCCCTCGCGTTCCGCAGCAACAGCTGCTGCGTCAGCGACGGACGGGTCGAGGGCGACGGACAGCTTCCGAACGGTCATGACCGCATGGTACTACCACGTTCCTACTCGTCGTGGTGCGATCCCACGGGCAACCGGTTGAGACGACGTCAGACGATGCCGTTGGGGGTTCGAAGCGACCGAGCGACTGGACGCCCGAGCGGACACGCGAAGCCGTGCGCCATCGAGCGCGACGCGGCTGTTGTGGCAACGACAACGGCGTGGCGGAGGGAGTGGGATTCGAACCCACGGTTCGACCGGGACTCTTTCCGTGCGCCCGGAGAATAGAGGCCTCTCCGCGAAGTCCCAGGTCAGGGAGGTTTTGGGCGTACCGCCAGTGACCGTGCGTGACCGCTCGAAACCGTTCGTTGTGTCACGTGGGTGTCACGCCGCGGCGGCGGCACGGTGGTCCGGCGGCAGCGTGGCCGCTACTTCTGCCGGGTCAAGTGGGCGCGCTGCGTGCCGGCAGCGTCGATGCGTCCTGCGTTGATGAAGCGGTCGAGATCGGCGGGGTCGAAGCGGAGGTGGCGACCGAGCTTGACGAACGGCAGCCGCCGCTCGGCGACGAGGCGACGGATGAATCGTGGCGTCACGCTGAGGTACTCCGCAGCCCCATCGACGTCGAGCAGTCGGCTTGTCATCTCGGTCTCCCTCGGTCCTGTGCGGGCATCTCCTCCGTAGGCCCGTCGGTGGTCGTGGACTTCGCGGGGGATGTCAGATTCCGATGGCGTGTCCGAGGGCCGTGTCCTTGCTGCTGGGGTTTGCGAGCTCCCAGGCGGTGAGCTCGCCAGTCGAGCGGTGGAGTCGCTCGGTGACGGCGACATCAGCGGGGGCGGACGGGAGGCGTGGGAGGGCTTCGCCGGCGAGGGGGTCGGTGGCGGCGGTGATGTAGAGGTGGTTGGCGTGGCGGCCGCGGGTGATGTCGACGTAGGTCTCGGCGCGGGTGGCGGTGGGGTCGACGCGGCTGGTGGAGACGTCGCGGGTGGAGCCTTGGACGGCGTAGCTGGTGAGCGCGTAGGCGTGGTCGACACCGACTTCGCCGCGACCGCCCTGCGTGGGGTGGTGGTCGAAGAAGCTGCGCGGAATTTCGATCTGGCCGACCCCGTCGAATTCGACGGTGAGCGTGTCCCCAGCGCGGTCGTGTCGGTCGCGGTGGATGGCGACCACGGTGCCGAAGGCGCCGTTGCGCACGTACGCCTGCCGGTCACCCTCGACGTGAAGCTCACGGTTGGGGGTGCGGGCGGTGACGCGGTCGCCGACACTGAAGGTCCGGTCGCCGCTCGCACGGATGGTCTCGTCGCCGAGTTCGCCGTGGACGCGCCGCAGGAGGTGGGCGAGGCGGTTGAGCTGTTGGCGGGTGGTGTTGCGCCGGTCGACCATGGGGTGGTCGAGACCATTCCGGTGGGCGTCCCACCAGCGGCCGAGGACGTGGCGGTACGTCTCGAGGTCGTCCTTCATCACGTGGAGATGTCCGGCGGCGGCGAGCCGGTCGAACGCCTCATCGATCCGTCCGTCGCGCAGTGCTTCGGCGGCGGCCCGGTCGTCGGGGTGTTGGAGCCGGTGGGTGGTGGTGAGCTCGGGGGTCTGGTTGGGGTGGCGTTCGCAGAGGACGCGGAGCATCCCGCCGGCGTTGATGGCGCCGTGTTGGGCGGGGTCGCCGATGAGCCGGAGGGACGCGCCTGTGGTGGCGGCCATGGTCATGAGGGCGTCGAGGTCCCGATCCGACACCGTGGACGCTTCGTCGATGACGAGGATGGTGCGGGCGTCGAGCGGGAGGCTCTGGGGGTCGGTGTGGGCGAGGTACCAGGCGACGGTCTCGCACTCGATCCCCGTCGCCGCCGCGAGGTTGCGGGTGGCTTCGCCTTTCACGGCGGCACCGATGACCCGGTGCCCGGCTCTGGTCCAGGCGTCGGCGCAGGCGGTGACGGTGGTGGTCTTGCCCGCACCGGCACGACCGATCGCGGTCGCGTAGCGGTGCCCGCGTTGGCACCACTCGGTCACGAGTCGTTGTTGCTCGGCGGTGAGGTGCGGATGGTGGGCGAGTGCGGCGCTGACGTGGCGGTCGGCGACAAGGTGTGCGCCACGGTGCAGCCCCTTCGCGAACCGCGTGGCGATGCGCTCCTGGGTCTGGAGCATCTCGACCGTCGTGTAGAGCGGCTTGGTGCCGTCGCTGAGCGCGATGACGTGGCGTGAGGCGAGGAACTGGTCGGTCAGCTCGAGCAGGCGCTCGGCTCCGCACAGCAAGGGCTGCGGCTGTCCGTCGTCGGAGGGGATGGGGTGGTTGGCGAGCGCGGTGAGCGCGTCCGAACGGTTGAAGACCGACCCGTCGGTGCAGATCCCGTCGGGTGCAGCCAGCGATGCGAACAGCGTCTCGGCGTCGACGGACTGCGCGATTCGCTCCCGTCCGGTGGCGGCAACGAGGGCATCAGGGGTCAGGCCGTGGCCGGCGGCTCGCGCCCACCACGACGCGACAAGCTCGTCGGCGGGGGTGTGCCGCTTGGCGGGACGGGTGCGCAACACGATGTGCTCGACCTCCCTCGGGTGCGCACCGCGGCCGATCTCGGCTTCGAGCTCGGCGAGAGCGTCGTCGATTTCCCCACGCCGGCGGGAGAACTCGCGGAGCACCTGGTTGGTGATGGCGTCGATCTCCCAGCCGCCGGTGCGGCCGGGCCGCCATCGCACTCCCAGCGTCTGTGTGAGCTTGTGGCGCATCTCGGCGGTCGCGAGCGCGGACGCAGCGTGCGCGTTCGCATAGAGGGGTCGGGACCACAGGCCCCGGTGGGTCCCGTCTTCGGCGCGGGCGGTGTTGACGATCACGTTGTGGTGATGCGGGAACGGGTCCAACGCACGGGAGGTGAGATGCCGGAACGACGCCACCGCGAGCCCCTCCGCCGAGACGGGCTTCCCGTCGACGCGACCGAACGCGGCATGGTTCTCGAGCCAGCCCATCGCCCAGTCGTTCCCGGCCTCGATCGCCCCGAGCACCGCCTCCCGAGTGGGGGCATCGCCCAGGAGCGCGAGCACCCCGAGCGATTTCTCGGTCGTCAAGGTCAGGTCGTACGCGACGCGCACCGCAGGCGGCCGGCGACGCTCCAGGAACTCTGCCAGATGCTCACGGATCACCAGCCATCGGCCTCTCGGGTCCCGGTCGGCGACCAGGAATGCACGGCGCGGCGACCGGCCCGCGGCCAGGGACCGTTCGATCTGATCTCGGTGCTCCTCGTAGTGGCGGGCGGCCCCGCGCAGGTACTGCTTCGTGACGCCGACGAGCCGGGCCGCCTCCGCCAGGGAGAGACGATCATCCGGGGCTCCGAGCGCCCGGACATCGTCGGGTTCGACCCCGGCATCCCTCGCCCGGGCGCACCGTTCCAGCTCGCCGGCCCGCACCCACCGCGACCCGTCTCCCTCGATGAACGGGACGAGGTAGGAACCCGCAGGCTGGCCCGACGCGCCGCCAAGGCCGTGACCGGGAGGTCCAACGGGATGTCCAGCGGGATGTCCAGCGGGATGTCCAGCGGGATGTCCTGCCCGCATCGGACCGCCGGCGGGAGGCCGAACGGGAGGTTCCGCGGGAGGTCGCGCGGGAGGTCCGAACGGCCCCGCGGCGCCTGGGGGGCCGACGGTCTGCGCGATGCCTGCGACTGCGACGGCGGTGCCGACATCGAGCATGCGCTCGACCTCGGCGCGGGAGAGGCCGAGCGCAGCCGCGGCATCAGCGACTCCGTAGAGGGGCTCGCCGTCGGCTGCCACGCGGGTGTGGGTGCCCGAGCCGAGCGTCGCCCGACGTCCGGCCGAGCCCTGGGCCGTGATCAGCCGCTCGCTGGTCAGCGGGTCTCGACCGCCGAGTACGGCAGCGAAGTCGTCCCGTTGCACAGCGCCGGTCAGGCCCAACGTGGATGCGGTACGCCCGAGCCACCGACCCGGCTCCTCACCCCGATCCGCGTAGTACCGCTCCGGCCCCGGACCCCCAGGCACGGCATCCCGACCAGGTGCCTTCGCCTGCGGTTGGAGGTACCGGACGATCGAATCCACCACCCGGGCCGCATCGCCTCTGCCCCCGCCCAGCGGCGTGACCGTGAACTTCACCGTACGCCGCCAACGGGACGTCCAACAGGTTTCCCGCAGGGAAACCTGTCAACGTGTGATCGCTGGACCTGCTCTTCCGCGTCGACGGGAGCGACCGAAGAGACGAGGCTTCCGGGCGAGCCGTCCCGGGGCTTGAAGTCGTTCGCGCGGGTCATCCGACGGAGTCGATTTCGTTCCACGCGGAAGTAGGCCCCGGACGGCACGCTCAGCGCGCGCGGAATCTTCACGGTGCGGGCGGTGACTGCGGCGAACGGGGTGAGGCGGGAGCCCTGCTCTGAGGACCGTGGGCACCGGCTCGCCGGATGCAGCGACTCCCCTCGGCGTCAGCTCCCCATCATGGGGCCGTGCATCCAGCCGTCCCAGTCGGTGTCGTCCCAGTCGCGCCAGTTGCCCATGTGGTCGGTCATCCAGGCGACCATGGTGTCGCACCAGGTGGACGCGTCGGCGCTGGAGGTGCCGTTCGGGTTGGTGTCGGCCCATTGCCGGCAGGCGATGCGCATGCGCTGGGGATCGCCCCACATCATCATCGGGCTCATCGTGCCGTCGCGCATCTGGTCGTACATCCAGTCGGTCATGCCGTGGCACCAGCCCGCGCCTGGTCCCGACGGGTTGCCGGTGCCGTAGTCGTCGGCCCATTGCTGGCAGGCCTGCCGCCAGGCCGCGACCTGCTGGTTGCCGGCCACGTTGGTCGTGGACGCACCGTCGTCGTCGGGAGCGATGGCGACGCCGATGCCCACCCCCGCGCCGAGCACGAGCACGAGCGCGAGCGCGGCGGCGAGCCAGGGGGCCTTCCTCCGAGTCGTGTCGGCCATGGCGCATCCCCTTCTTCGTGGACCCGGCTCAACGATGCCCGGCGGGTCATGGGGCTGGTAGGGCCCTTGGCCACCGCTGCGCGGCTCATCGGCTTACATTGCTGAATGACGCTAACATCGTCGATAGCCGATGGGAAATCCGGGTTGGAGGTACGTCCGTGTCAGTCGCCGCCACTGAGGTCGGGTTGGTCGCCAAGCTGTTCCGGGGCTTCGCGGATCCGACGCGGCTGGCGATCCTGGCTGCGTTGGCCGACGGTGAGCTGCGCGTGACCGACCTCGTGGAACGGGTCGGTGGTTCGCAGGGCAACGTGTCGGGCCATCTCGCGTGTCTCAAGGACTGCGGCATGGTGGTCGACCGTCCCGAGGGCCGGGCGGTCTGGTACCGCATCGCGCTCCCGGAGGTCGTCGGGGTGATCCGGGCCGCGGAGACGCTGCTGGCCCGCAACGGCCAGCGGGTCGATCTGTGCCCGAACTACCGGGGCCCCGGGCGGCGACCGCAGTGACCGGCGTGGCGCCCACGGGGTCGCCGGCCGCGGCGACGCTTCACGACGCACCGGAACACCTCTGGGAGAGCCGGGAGGTTCGCTGGTCGATCCTCGCGGGCGTGCTGTGGGGTGTCGGGTTCGCGGCCGAGCTCGCGGGCGCCGACGGGCTCTGGGTCACCCTGGTCTTCGTGGCCGCGACGTTGGCCGGTGTGCGGTTCTTCGCAGTCGAGGCGCTCGAAGAGCTCCGCGACGAGCGTCAGGTGGGCATCGAGCTGCTGATGACGGTCGCGGCGTTCGTGGCCGGCGGCCTGGGCCTGTGGGGCGAGGCCGCGATGCTGGCGTTCCTGTACTCGATCAGCGAGGCGCTTGAGGAGTTCACCCAGGACCGGACACGGGGCGCGATCAGAGCGCTGATGGATCTCGCGCCGAAGCAGGTGACGCGGTTGCTCGATGGCCGCGAGGAGGAGGTCCCGCTCGAGGCCCTCGGCGTCGGTGACCGGTTCCTGGTCCGGCCGGGTGAGAGCATCGCCACCGACGGCATGGTGATCGAGGGACGCTCGGCGGTGAACGAAGCGGCGATCACGGGCGAGTCGGTCCCGGTCGACAAGACCGCGTCGGATCGAGTGTTCGCGGGGACGCTCAACACCACCGGCGCGCTCGTGGTGGAAGCGACCGCGACGGTCGTCGACAACACGCTGGCCAAGATCGTGCACCTCGTCACCGAGGCCCAGGACCAGAAGG
>BTUT01000141.1:0-7426 GCA_045862935.1 Acidimicrobiia bacterium | reverse complement strand
CTGGACGAACGAGTTCGCGCAGTTGCCGACGCCGATGATCGCGACCCGCACCGCCGGCTTCGGCGCCGAGGTCAAGCGCCGGATCATGCTCGGCACCTACGCGCTGTCCGCCGGCTACTACGACGCGTACTACGGCAAGGCGCAGCGGGTACGGACCCTCATCATTCGCGACTTCGCCCGCGTCTACGAGTCGTTCGATGCCTTGCTCTCTCCCACGTCGCCCACCGTCGCGTTCCCCTTGGGGGCGAAGGCCGACGATCCGCTGGCGATGTACCTCTCCGACGTCTGCACGATCCCCTCCAACCTGGCCGGGCACGCGGCGATGAGCGTCCCGTACGGCACCGGATGCGACGGCCTGCCCGTCGGCGTGCAGGTCCTGGTCGACGCGGTGCAGGAGCCCACCATGTTCCGCGTCGCGCAGACGCTCGAGGAGTCCGCATGACCCGCGCCGGTTACGAGGCGGTGATCGGGCTGGAGGCCCACGTCGAGCTCGCGACCGCGACGAAGCTCTTCTGCGGCTGCCCGAACGAGTTCGGTGCCGAGCCCAACACCCACGTGTGCCCGGTGTGCCTCGGGCTCCCCGGCTCGCTCCCCGTGCTGAACCGTGCCGTCGTCGACCTCGCGCTGCGGTTCGCGGCCGCCCTCGGGTTCGAGGTGCCCGAGGAGTCGATCTTCGCCCGGAAGAACTACTTCTACCCCGACATGCCGAAGGACTACCAGATCAGCCAGTACGAGGAGCCGATCCTCGCCAACGGCTCGATCGACGTCGACGGCGTGCGCATCGGCATCGAGCGTGCGCACCTCGAAGAGGACACCGGCAAGACGACGCACGTGGGTGGCGGGGGCCGCATCCACGAAGCCGACCACTCCCTCGTCGACTACAACCGGGCGGGCGTGCCGCTCATGGAGATCGTCAGCCGCCCCGACCTGCGCTCGGCCGAGCAGGCTCGCGCGTACGTGAGCGAGCTGCGCGCGGTGCTGCGCGCGCTGGGCGTGTCCGACGTGAAGATGGAGGAGGGCTCGCTGCGCGTCGACGCCAACGTCTCGGTGCGCCCCGCCGGATCGCACGAGCTGGGCACCAAGGTCGAGATCAAGAACATGAACTCGTTGCGGTCACTCGGTCGCGCGATCGAGTTCGAGATCGAGCGCCAGATCGACGCGCTCGACGCCGGAGAGCGCATCGTCCAGGAGACGCGCCACTGGGACGAAGCCGACGGGAGGACCCACGGCATGCGGACCAAGGAGGGCTCGAGCGACTACCGCTACTTCCCCGAGCCCGACCTCGTGCCCCTCGCCCCGTCGCCCGAGATGCGGGCCGCGGCCGCAGCCGAGGTGCCGGAGCTGCCGGCGGCCCGGCGCGCCCGGCTGATCGCCGACTGGGGGATCGGCGAGACCGACGCGCGGGTGCTGCTCGACGTTCCCGGCCTGGCCGACTTCGCGGAGGAGGCGGCCGCGGCGGTGGGCTCGGGCTCGCCGCGCGACGTCGCGCTCTGGTGCACCGGTGACGTGCTCGCGTACCTCAACGAGACCGGGCTGTCGCCCGAGGTGCTGCCGCTCGCACCCGACGGGCTCGCGGAGCTCGTGGCGCTCGTCGCCGACGGCACGCTGTCGCGCAACCAGGCCAAGGACGTGCTGGGGGAGTGCCTGCGCGAGCCGAAGCGCCCGAGGCAGGTGGTCGAGGAGCGTGGCCTCGCGCAGGTGAGCGACGAGTCGGCGCTCGCGGCGATCGTCGACGAGGTGCTGGCGGCGAACGCGGATGCGGTGGGCGAGTACCGCGCGGGCGACGACAAGGCGAGGAAGAAGAAGCGCGGGTTCCTCATGGGCGAGGCGATGAAGGCGCTGCGCGGCCAGGGCAACCCCCAGGTGCTGAACCGTCTCCTCGACGAGCGCCTCGACGCTGCGGAGTAGCCGTCGGCCAACGCCTCGGCCAACGCCTCGACGGGTGACTGCTTCCTCGTAGCCGTCGCACCCCGGTGCTTTCGTTGGACCATGGCTTTCGCTGAGCGAAACTCACGGTCCAATGAAGCCGAGCTCCGCTCACGGATGCGGGCTCAGCTCGGGTTGGTGACGACTGTCCAGGCGCAGGCGATGGGCATGTCACCGGCGGGAATCACTCGTCGCACCCACGCCGGAATCTGGGTTCGCGTGCTTCCGGGTGTCCTTCGCGATTCCTTGACGGAACCTTCGATGCGCCAAGCTGCCTTCGCTGCCATCCTCTGGGCCGGGGGACCGACACTGGCGTCGTTCCGTGCGGCGGGGGAGCTCTACGGGTTGGATGCCGTTGTCGCGCCACGACCGGAGGTGTGGGTGCCACCGGAGCGGCGGCTGCGCAGCGAGCTCGTGGTGGTGCACCGTGGGGAGGTCGAGGCGGTGGACCGGCGGATGATCGGGCCGATCCCGGTCACGAGTCCCGCACGCACGTTGATCGACTTGGCCGGCGTGCTCGACGACGAAGACCTCGCCGCAGCGGTGGAGGATGCGATCCACCGCGGGCTCACCACGCCGCAGTCGATCGCTCGGCGGCTGGACGTGCTCGGCGGCAAGGGGCGCCCCGGCGCGGGACGGCTCCGGGAGATCCTCGACGACCGCGGGCCGAGCGCGGCGGCGGCATCGCGGCTCGAGGTCAAGATCTGGCGGACGCTGCGGGCTGCCGGGTTGCGCCCGGTCCGTCAACACCGTGTCCGCATCGGAGCACGCACGTTCCTCCTCGACTGCGCGTTCCCGCAGTGGCGCTTCGCAGTGGAGGGCATCGGCGACCGCTACCACCGCAGCCCGCTGCAGCGTCGTCGCGATCACCAGCGGCTCGCCGACCTCGCCTCGGTCGCGTGGCGCGTCGTCCCGGTCACCTGGCACGACATCACCGAGACACCCGAGCGGGTGGTCGGGCAGGTCTTTCGCGCCGTCGCGGACACCGCCGCGTGAGCGTCAGGTCGCGACGGCGAGGAGCAGGTATGAGGCCGGACCCACGAGCAGCGCGAGACCCGAGCACACCGCTACCACGGCGCGGTCTTGACGCGAGCCGGGACGGGAGAGCGCGCCGACGACGCAGCCGACGAGGACGACCAGCACACCGAGGAAGAGCAGTCCGCCGGGAACGATCGGGGAGCACAGCACCGAGACGACCGCGATGGTCCCGCAGAGCGCAGGTCGCGTCCGGCGAACGGCGATGGTCGCCGCCTGAACCATGCTCAGTCCATGGGGACGGCGCGGACGACCTTGCCGTCGATGCGGGCGAAGATCTCGTCGAGCGAGTGCCCGGTGATCGTGAGGCCGTGGTTCTTCTGGCCGACGACCGCGCGGCTCGGGTCGGGGGCCTGGCGCACGAGGTCGGCCACCGACGTGGCCAGCTCCACGGTGCCGCAGGGGTAGTTGATCTCCGTCGCCTGCGTGCCCTCGATCCACGCGTGGACGTGGAGGATCGCGCCCACCTCGGGGTGCTCGCGGTAGATCATCCAGTGCTCGATGGCGTCCACCGAGACACGGTTGGGCTTGGCGGCGGGTGGGATCGACAGGATGATCGAGTCGCGGGCCGGCTCGTAGCCCTTCACGAGCAGCACGTCGCGGCCGATCTCGCGCAGGTTCGACTTGTCGACGCCGCTGGCGCTCATCCAGAACTCGGGGCCGAGCTCCGACTCGGTGGGCGGCTGGCGCCGGGCGCTCACGTTGCCGTAGCTCAGGCCGCCGATCCCGTACAGCAGCTTCACGTGACGGAGATCGCGCGGCGAGAGGATCTCCTCGATCGGGAACGCCGCGGGCAGCAGGTCGAGGGCGCCGAGGCGCTCCCCGGCGCGCGCGATGTCGGCGGTCTGGTCGTCGCCGTCCCACAGCGCCGGCTCGAGGTCGGGGACGAACTCGTTCGCGATCACGAGCCGTGAGGTGGCGAGCGGCTCGACGCGCTCCAGCACCGCCGCGAAGAACTTGTCGTCGTCACCGAGGTGCTCGACGCGGTACGTGCCCTGCTCGAGGGTGACGAACGACGCGACCGGGCCCGTCGGCCCGTCGCTCAGCAGGACCGCGAGGTTGGCGAGGCCCCGCACGAGGAACGGGTAGCCCGTGCGGAGCAGGTCGGTCGGCGTCTCGTCGAGGTAACCGAGTGCGACCACGAACGTCGGCGCGTTCTTGCGGCGGTAGGGGCGGGGGTTCGCGGTGTCGAGAAGGTGCAGCACGACCTGCACCTGCGGACCGGGTGCGTCGAGCTCGGTGTAGCCCTCGTCGCGCATCGTGCGGGCGAGCCCGTCGACCAGCCAGCCGAGGCGGGGCGACCGGACCTCGCCGTTCCGGGCGAAGGTGTGGTCGACCACCCGCGTGCGGTCGGCGACGCCGGCCGCGATCTGCAACGTCTCGTCTGCGTGCACCGACATGCTCCGGAGCGGCTCCCCACACGTGAGTGGGCATCAGCGTAGGCCGTGGCGGGTCACCGGTCGTCAACCACCGGCGCGGGGTCACCGGGCCGCCGGTGCTCAACCACCGGCGTGGGAACGCCGGGCCGCCGGTGCTCAACCACCGGCGTGGGAACGCCGGGCCGCCGGTACGCTGCCGGTCATGAGCGACATGAAGCCCCGCAGCCGTGATGTCACCCAGGGCATGGAGCGGGCACCGGCCCGGGCCATGCTCCGAGCGGTGGGCATGACCGACAACGACTGGGACAAGCCCCAGGTCGGCGTGGCGTCGAGCTGGAACGAGGTCACCCCCTGCAACCTGCCGCTCGACCGCCTCGCCAAGCGGGCCAAGGAAGGGGTTCGTGAGGCCGGCGGCTTCCCCATCGAGTTCGTCACGATCGCCGTGAGCGACGGGATCGCGATGGGCCACGAGGGCATGCGCGGCTCCCTCGTGTCGCGGGAGATCATCGCCGACTCGGTCGAGTGCGTGATGCACTCCGAGCGCCTCGACGCGATGGTGACGTTCGCCGGATGCGACAAGAGCCTGCCCGGCATGCTCATGGCTGCGGCTCGCCTCAACCTGCCGTCGGTGTTCCTCTACGGGGGCTCGATCCTCCCGGGGCACTACCGGGACCAGGCGCTCGACATCGTGAGCGTGTTCGAGGCCGTGGGTGCGTGCGCGGCCGGCACCCTCACCGAGAACGAGCTCGGTGAGATCGAGAAGCGCGCGTGCCCCACGGAGGGTTCGTGCGCCGGCATGTTCACCGCGAACACGATGGCGTCGGTCGCCGAGGCGCTCGGCATGTCGTTGCCGAACAGCTCGTCGGCGCCCGCCGTCGACCGTCGCCGCGACGATCTCGCCTTCGCGAGCGGCCAGGCGGTGATCCGCCTCCTCGAGCAGAACATCCGGCCCCGCCAGATCCTCACCAAGGAGGCGTTCGAGAACGCGATCGCCGTGGGGATGGCGGTGGGCGGGTCCACCAACCTGGTCCTGCACCTCCTCGCGATCGCCTTCGAGGCGGGCGTGGAGCTCGACCTCGACGACTTCAACCGCGTCGGGGCGCGGGTACCCCACATCGCCGACATGAAGCCGCACGGCCGGTACCACATGACCGATCTCGACGCGATCGGCGGGATCCCGGTGGTGATGCGCGAGCTGCTCGAAGCCGGCTTGCTGCACGGCGACTGCCTGACGGTGACGGGCAAGACGGTCGCGGAGAACCTCGCCGAGCTCGACGCGCCGGCTCCGGACGGCTCCGTGGTGCGCCCACTCTCCGAGCCGATCCACACCCAGGGCGGCATCGCGGTCCTGCGGGGCAGCCTGGCGCCGAGCGGCGCCGTGGTGAAGGTCGCGGGCATCGACCAGATGCGATTCGATGGCCCGGCGCGCGTGTTCGACGGCGAGGAGCTCGCGATGGCGGCGATCCTCGCGGGCGAGATCCAGCCGGGCGAGGTCGTGGTGATCCGCTACGAGGGTCCCAAGGGCGGGCCGGGGATGCGCGAGATGCTCGCGGTCACCGGTGCGATGAAGGGTGCGGGGCGCGGTGGAGACGCCGCGCTCGTGACCGACGGGCGGTTCTCGGGCGGGACGCACGGCTTCTGCGTCGGTCACGTGGCTCCCGAGGCGGTGGACGGTGGACCGATCGCCTTCGTGCGCGACGGCGATCGCATCGTGATCGACGCCGAGGCGCACACGATCGACGTGATGGTCGACGACGCGGAGCTCGCCGCGCGTCGCGCCGACTGGAAGCCGCTCGAGCCGCGCTACACCAGTGGTTTCCTCGCCAAGTACGCACGCCTCGCGCGGGGCGCCGAGCTCGGCGCGATCACCAACCGGTGATGTGTTTGGACAGTTGTCGGCGCCAGGGCGCCGACATGTGTCCAAACAGGTGAGATGCCGGAGATCCTGGAGGCGGAGCAGGCGCGGGGCCTGATCGAGGAGCGGGCACTCGATCGACCGATCGCCGCGGTGCACGCGCCCGACGCGTGGTTCCTGAAGCGCGGTCTCACGCCGCCGGCGATCCGGCGGGTGCTGCGGGACCGGGCGTTCGTGAGCGCGCGCCGTCGCGGCAAGCTCATGCTCATCGACACGAGCGACGACGGTCCCGTCGTCGGTCTGCACCTGGGCATGACCGGGAGGATCGTGATCGACGGCGAGGCCGCGGGTGGCCCGCTCCAGTACTCCAGCAACCGCGACGTCCACGCGTGGCGACGCTTCGGTGTGCAGTTCGCCGACGGCGGGACGCTCTGCCTGCGCGATCCGCGTCGCCTGGGTGCGGTCGAGTTGGATCCCGACGAGCACCGCCTGGGGCCCGACGCGCTCTCGCTCACCCGCGCCGACCTGGCCGGGGTCCTCACCGGACGCCGTGCCCCGGTGAAGGCGGTGCTCATGGACCAGCGCCGCGTCGCGGGCCTGGGCAACCTGCTCACCGACGAGGTGCTGTGGCGCGCCGGGATCGACCCCGCGCGCGAGGCCGGCATGCTCGAACCCGACGAGGTCGCGACGCTCCATCGGGCGATCCGCACGACGTTGCGGGTGCTGGGCCGACGGGGCGGCTCGCACACCGGAGATCACATGCCGGCGCGCTTCGCCGGGGCGCCGTGCCCGAAGGACGGCGCCCCGCTGCTCCGGCGGACCATCGGCGGACGTACGACGTTCTCGTGCCCGCAGCACCAGTCCTGATCCTCCGCCGTCACGGGTCCGTCAAGTTCGCTCGACCGGGCGTCAAGATCGCAGCCGCGGTACTTCCTCACCGAGCCGGGGATGGGCTACCGCTTCGAGCCGGGAGCGCCCGCGCCGGCGGGGTGACTTGCAGCGCGGGGCTGCCGTGCGCCACAATGGCGGCTCGATGTCCGGCACCACCCTCCTCGTAATCGTTACGTAGCGCACGGCGCGTCGTCGCGTCCGTGCGCTGTTCGCCCCTCGCCCTGGCGAGGGGCTTCGTACGTCACGGGCCGGATTCGCGGTGCCGCCGGGGCGTTCGGAGCCGAGCCAGGGGACTCCACCCATCCGTCCAGTCCCAGCAGTCCCACGACGAAGCGAGCCA
>BTUT01000140.1:828-7428 GCA_045862935.1 Acidimicrobiia bacterium | reverse complement strand
AGCTGCCCAAGCTGGCCCGCTCCATGGGTCAGGCGCAGAAGGAGTTCAAGAAGGGACTCAGCGAGGGCGCCGCGGACGACGACGAGTCGCCCGACAAGTCCGCGAAGTAGTCCCTCCGCCGTCTCCGGCCGCGGGGCGCGACAGCCCCCGCACCGAAGCGTCGCGGGCCGGGACCGGGCCGCGACCGAGCATCGGGCGTTCGGGCCGGGAACCTGACCGGGGCGTCAGAGCGTTGGCCTCATGACCGACGGTGTCCCCACCTGGGAGGAAGTGGCCCGCGACCACGGCCGCTTCATGTACTCGGTGGCCTACCGCCTGTCCGGAAACGACGAAGACGCCCAAGACGTCGTGCAGGAGGCGCTCATTCGGGTCCGCCGGGGCCTCGAGCGCTACGAGCCGGGGTCGCTGGAAGGTTGGTTGGCCCGCATCGTGACGAACGTGTTCCTCGACGAGGTCCGGCGCCGCCGCCGGCGGCCCACGGACGCGCTCCCCGACGACCCCGAGCGCGTCCTGCCGACGTCACCGGCGGCCGACGAGGTGTCGACGGCGCTGTCGGCGGACATCCAGGCCGCGCTCGCCGCGCTCCCCGAGGAGTTCCGGGTGCCGGTCGTGCTGTGCGACGTCGCCGACCAGTCGTACGAGCAGATCGCCGGCACGCTCGGGGTGCCGGTGGGGACGGTGCGGTCGAGGCTCCACCGGGGCCGGCGCATGTTGCGGGTGATGTTGACGGAGGGGGTGGCATGAGCACCGAGCCCACGTTGCCGAACGAGGACCTCTTGTCCGCGTACCTCGACGGCGAGTGCACCGACGAGGAGCGCGCCTGGGTCGACGTCCAGCTCTCGGCGTCGGCCGGCGCGCGTGCCGTGCTCGACGACGTACGGGTGGCGCGCGACGCCGTGCGCTCCCTGCCACTGCGCGACGCGCCGCCCGAGTTCTGGGCACGACTCCTCGATCCCGATGGCACCGGGATCCCACCGGTGCCGGTGCTGGCGGACGCGTCCGGTCGACACGCCGAGGTGGCGGCCGGGCGAGGCGACGAGCTCGCCGCCCGCCGCGCGCCGCACCGCCCCGGGCGCTGGGTCGCCGCCATCGGAGGGGCGGCCGCGGCCGCCGTGATCGCCGCATTGGTCCTCGTGCCCGAGCCGAAGTCGGTCGACCCGCCGGTGGGTGCGTTCACCGACGCCCACGCGGTGCGGGCCTCGCTGCAGGACGACGCCGTGAGCTCGCTCGCCCCCCTCGCGGTCCAGGTTCGGACGCGGCGGTGAGGAGCGTGGCGCGGGTACTCGTCGCCGTCCTGGTGGCGGCCGGCTTCACCTTGATCGCGCTGCCGGGTGCCGGGGCCGACGACGCCGAGGACGTCCTCGAGCGGGCCCGCAACGCCACCGTGCGCGAGGACTTCTCGGGACTCGTCCAGATCGAGTGGCTGAGCAAGGGCCGCTGGTACACCGCGCAGGTGCCCGTGAGCGGGACCGGCGGCACCGTGCAGGTCGGTGAGGGCACCCGCCGGGCCGAGAGCCGTGGCGACGACCGCTGGATCGCGGGAGTGAGCGGCTGGCAGGCGGGCTGGGACGAGCCGGTCGAGGGTGACGTTCCCTCACCGTCCGAGCACTGGAAGCTCACCGTGGCCAAGGGCGACCCGGTCGCCGGCCGCTCGACGCTCGTCGTGACCGCGACCGACCCCGACACGCGCCGCGCGCGGCTCCGCGTCTACACCGATCGTGACACCGGGATCATGCTGCGCCGTGAGGTGCTCGACTCCCGCGCCGAGGTGGTCCGGGCCGTGGGGTTCGTGGACGTGAAGAAGCTCGGTGGGAGTCGATCGACACCGCCGCCCACGCCGAAGGCGAAGGACCGCACCCCCGCGAGCGTCAACGAGGTTCCCGACGGCTTCTCCGCCCCCTCGCGGATCGACGACCGCTACGTCCTCGTCGGCCGCTACCTGCGGGGCGACGACACCGTGCAGCTCTACTACTCCGACGGGCTGTTCGGGATCTCGGTGTTCGAGCAGGTGGGCGAGCTCGACTGGGACGGGCTCCCTCGCGGGGGTGACGCGGTGGCCCTCGCGTCGACCGACGGCCGGGCCTACGAGGTTGCCGGGGGCACCGTCGTGGTGTGGGAGCGCGACGGCATGACCCGCACCGTGGTCTCCGACGCGACGGTCGACGACCTACGCACGTTCGCGGTCGCGTTCGACGCTCGCACGAAGGACCGCGGCGGCAGCGTCTTCGACGAGGTGATCGACTTCGTCCTCGGCCCCTTCGGGTTCGACTGAGCACGACCGACGAGGGAGGTCTTCGAGCTCGGCTGGGCGGCCTCGGGGGGAGGTCGGGAGGTGAGGCCGGGCGGAGGTCGAGAGGCTCGGGAGGTGAGGCCGGGCGAGAGGCCGGGGCTTCGCCGAGCAGTCCGCGTGGCCCCGGCTCGGCCGCGCGGTCCTCGGTCAGGATCGGTCAGGAGATCAGTAGGCCCCGACGCGACGGGCGCGCAGGATGCGCCGCCGCTCCCGCTCGGAGCACCCACCCCACACCCCGTGGTCGATGCGGTAGGTGAGCGCGTACTCCAGGCACTCGGGCTTCACCGGGCACTCGGCGCAGACGCGCTTCGCGACCTCGACCCCCACGCCATCCGACGGGAAGAACTCCGTGGGCGAGAGGGTCCGGCAGCGGGCGGCGTCCATCCACGCGGGGGTGTGGTGGTCGGGGGAGGGCAGCTCGTCGTTCACGTCGGGTTGAACGTGCGTCGGCTCGGCCCGGTTCCCGCCCACGGCGCATACCCTAGTTTCAGCGTCCTCACAGGTGCTCGCGGGAACGCTGGCGCCTCGGTGGGCGTTTCCGGACCGAACGACCCGGACGTGGCGTGTGGTCGCCGGGACGCCTGCCCGCACGACGCCCACAGCACTCGCGCACCCCCGAACGCCTTCCCCGAACGCCTTCCCCGAACGCTCCGGAGCCCATCGTGACCGACTCGGTGACCCCCGCACCGCCCTTCCCCGTCCCACCCGCACCGCCCTTCCCCGTCGCACCCGCCCCGCCCGGCCCCCCGCCGGCGCCGACCCCCGCTCCCGAGACCACCGCGCGGCGCCCCCGCGCCCGCGGAGGCTTCCGGCAGTGGGTGACCGCCGGCATCGCGGGCGGCCTGGTCGGGGCGCTGGTCGCCACGGGTGTGTTCGTCGCCACCGACGACGACGCGCCCACGACCACCGTCATCCGTCAGCCCGGTGCCGCCGCGGCCGTCACCCGGCCGTCGCGGGCCATCACGCAGTCGGCTGGTCTCGCCGCGCTCATCGCGCAGGTCGAGCCCGCGGTCGTGGCCGTCACGACCGGGAGTGGGCCGGGCACGGCCGGTGGCGGCGCGGGCACGGGCTTCGTGATCACTCCCGACGGGTTCATCGTCACCAACAACCACGTCGTCGAGGGGGCGTCGCGCATCACGGTCTCGTTCACGAGCGGTGACGAGAAGACCGCGAAGCTCGTGGGCCGCGAAGCCGGATCGGATCTCGCGGTCCTCAAGGTCGACGGTGAGGGTCTCCCCGCGGTCACGCTCGGTGACTCGGAGGACGTGCAGGTGGGCGACGAGGTCGTGGCCATCGGGAACGCGCTGGCCCTCGAAGGTGGGTTGAGCATCACGCGCGGCATCGTGTCGGGCTTGCACCGCACGGTGAACACCGACACGGGGGCAGTCCTCCTCGGGATGCTCCAGACCGACGCGGCGATCAACCCGGGGAATTCGGGTGGTCCGCTCGTCGATGCCGACGGCCGGGTGATCGGCATCAACACCGCGATCGCCAACCCGCAGTCGAGCAACAACGTGGGCTTCGCGATCCCGATCTCGAACGCGCGGCCCATCATCGACGACCTGCGCCTCGGTCGCCCCGCGGCGTTCCTGGGGGTCTCCACCCAGTCGGTGACACCCGCGCTGGCACGTCAGATGGACCTCGCGGTGACCGACGGCGCCCTGGTCACCCGGGTCACCGCCGGCTCGGCGGCGGCCGAGGCGGGGATCCGCGAAGGTGACGTGATCGTCTCGCTCGCAGGCTCCCCGGTCACCGAGGCGTCGGACGTGCAGGCGCTCGTGCGGGGGCAGCGACCGGGTGACCGGGTCGACGTGGTGGTCAACCGCAACGGCGAGGCCCGCACGCTCAGCGCCACCCTCTCCCAGCGCACCAGTACGTGACGGTCACCTCGGGGCGTCGCGACCACAGCCGCTAGGGTGGCCACGATGGCGATGCAGTCCGAAGAGCTCGAGCACCTCCCGCCGGTGGGCCACGTGAAGATGGTCTACCTGGGCCCCGTCTCCCCGCACTGGGAGGTGCACGGGGTCTTCGGCGACGGCCGGTTGATCGACGAGTTCCGCCAGCGGGCGCTCGCCCGCCTCCAGCTCCTGCCCCCGCACGACCCGCAGTTCCGGCGCAACCGCGAGCGGGTGAACCGTGACGCCGAGCGCGAGCGGCTCATCATCGAGTGGGACCTGGGCTACGAGGAGCCCGAAGGCGCCTGATCCTCAGTGGGTGTCGCCCGCGACCTCTTCGCGGTCGGACTCGTGGACCGGGTGCTCACCGGTGGCCATGAACACCACCCGCTCCGCGATCGTCACGGCGTGGTCGGCGATGCGCTCGAAGTGGCGACCCACGAGCGCGATCTGCACGGCTTGCTGCACGGCGGCCTCGTCGGCGGGCGCGAGCGAGAGGATGTAGCGGAACAGGCTCTTCGTGAGCTCGTCCATCTGCTCGTCCATGTCGGCGAGGGCCAGGGCCCAGGACGGGTCGGCATCCGCGTACGCGTCGAGCGCGAGCCGGGTCTGGTTCGCGGCCTGGCGGCCCATCTGATCGACGATCCCGCGCACCTTGGGGTCGAGGTCGCCGGGGAACAGCCGGCGGGTCGTCTTGGCGATGTTCACGCTGAGGTCGGCCGATCGCTCGAGCTCGTGGGCGATCCGGAGCGTGGCCAGGATCGTGCGCAGGTCGGTGGCCATCGGCTGCTGGCGGGCGAGCAGCGCGAAGCACTCGTCCTCGACCGTGTGCGTGAGCTCGTCGATCGCGTCGTCGCTGCGGACGGCACGCTCGGCCAGGGCGAGGTCGCTGTCCAGGAGGGACTGCGTCGCGGCGGTCACGAGCTCGGTGGTCAGCGCGCCGAGGCGGAGGACCGCCGTGCGCAGCTCGTCCAGCTGCTCGTGGAACGTCCTGCGCATCGCGGGCTCTCCCTGCTGGAACCGGCCGGTGCTCCGGTGCGCACTCGGTTCCGATCTCCGTGCCCAGTGTTTCCGCTCTGTTCATTCCCCGTCCACCTGGCGGTCCCCCGGACTCCAGGTGGCGTTCGTAGCGTCCCGGGCAGCCGATCGCGCGATGCGCGAACCGAACTGCACGAGGAGGGTCGTTCCGAGCATGCACCCACGCACGCGAGCTGCCCGGCTGGTCGCGACCGTCTCGGTGGCGACCAGCGTGGCCCTGGTCGCTTCGATCGTGCCCGCGGCGGCCGAGAGGTCCAAGGCGCTGCCCGCCGCGACGATCAACGGCTCCGGGGCCACGTTCCCCCAGGGATACTACGACGAGTGCCGCGCCTCGTTCGAGAAGGTGCAGCCCAACCTCACGGTGAACTACCCGAACCCCGGCGGCGGCTCGGGCAAGGGTCGCCAGGAGTTCGCCGACCAGGTCACGCAGTGGGGTGCGACCGACGCCCCGTTCCCCGCGGCGGACCTCGCCAAGGTCAAGGGCGGCGCCTTCCTCTACGTCCCGACGGTGGCCGCCCCGATCACCGTGTCGTACCACCTCTCGGGCGTCTCGAAGCCGCTGAGCTTCTCGGCGACGACGCTGGCCCGGATCTTCCAGGGTGACGTGACCTCGTGGAGCGACCCCGTGATCGCGGCCGACAACGAGGGCGTGAAGCTGCCGTCGACGAGGATCACCGTCGTCCGGCGATCCGACAGCTCGGGCACCACGCAGAACTTCACCACCTACCTGACGAAGGCCGCGGGGTCCGTGTGGGAGCTCGGGGCCGGCACGACGATCAGCTGGCCCGACCGCAGCCAGGGTGGGAACGGCAACGCCGGGGTGGCGTCGGTCATCCAGGCCACCGACGGCGCCATCGGGTACGTGGACTACTCGGATGCCCGGGCCACCGGGCTCACCTACTCCAACGTGGAGAACTCGACCGGCAGGTCCGTGAAGCCGACCGTGAAGGCCGCGACCGCCGCCCTCGAAGGGGTGACGCTCGCGGCGGACGGACTCTACGACCCGCTCGACTCGCCGAACGCCCGGGCCTACCCGATCACCGCACCGACGTGGCTGCTCGTGTACCAGCGCTACGACGACGCCGACCACGCGAAGGCGGTCAAGGCCTGGGCCGAGTACCTCGTCGGGGCCTGCCAGCGCTCGGCCAAGGCCATCGACTACGCCCCGCTCCCCGAGGACTGGGCCCGCGCGACGCGGGCCCGGCTCGAGACCATCACGTGAGGTCGCTCCCCGGCCCTGCACCGGGCGGTGCCGCCGCTCCGGTCGCCGCGGCCGCGGCCGGTGCTGCCCCCGCGGGCGCGGCCGGTGCTGCCCCCGCGGTCGCGGCCGGTGCTGCCCCCGCGGTCGCGGCCGGTGCTGCCCCCGCGGTCGCGGCC
>BTUT01000140.1:0-728 GCA_045862935.1 Acidimicrobiia bacterium | reverse complement strand
GGTGCTGCCCCCGCGGTCGCCCGCACCGGTGCCGCACCCTCGGCCCCCCTCGCGGGTCGCGCCCCCCGTCCGCTGGTCGGGGGGCCGCGCCCGCCGGGCTACGTCGCCGACCGGACGTTCCACGCCCTGGCGCTGCTCGCCGGGGTGACGGTGCTGGTGGTGCTGGGGCTCATCGTGTGGGTGCTGTTCCGGAGCTCGCTCGACTGGCTCCGGGCCGCCGGACCGGGCGCGATCCTCTCGACCACCTGGAACCCGGCCGCGGGGGAGTACGGCGCCGGCGCCCTCGCGATCATGACGTTGATCGTGGCCGCGATCGCGCTCGGCGTCTCGGTGCCGATCAGTGTGGGGATCGCGTTGTTCGTCACCGAGGTGGCGCCCCGACGCATGCGCCTCCCCGTCGTCTTCGTGATCGATCTGCTCGCGGCCATCCCGTCGGTGGTGTTCGGCTTGTGGATGCTCCGCCAGCTCGCGGCGCCTCTCGCCGACCTGTACGCCGACGTGCACGGCCTGGTGGGGGACGTCCCGGTGCTGCGTGGCGTGTTCGGCGATCCGAGCGCGTCCGGGCTGGCGATCATGACCGCGGGGATCGTGGTCGGGATCATGATCACCCCGATCGTGACGGCGATCACCCGGGAGGTGTTCGCCACCTGCCCGGTCGCGCAGAAGGAGGCGACGCTCGCCATGGGCGCGACCCGGTGGGAGATGATCCGGGGCGCGGTGCTGCCCCA
>BTUT01000139.1:0-7437 GCA_045862935.1 Acidimicrobiia bacterium | reverse complement strand
GGCTGGGTGGTGGTGGGCGGCCGGGGTCCCCGTGGTGAAGAGCCCCCCCGGGGGAGGGGGGTCCGCACGGCCGATGCCGAGCGCGGCGAACGACGCCGAGCGCTCGTCGAGGAAGACGTGCACGCGGACCCGTGGCTCCTCCGCCAGCGCGATCGCGAGCGGCGTGGAGCGCGAGCCGGGCGCGAGGCACGCGTGCGCGACACCGTTGCGAGCCCACTCGTCGACGACGGCGCGCGCGAAGCCGGTGTTGGCATCGAGCGTCACCGCGGGTTGCCCCCGATCATCTCCGCCCTCGCCGCGGGCGCGCCTGCGATCATCGTCGGGTGCCCATGATCCTCGTCCACGGGTTCACCCAGACCCCCGACTCGTGGGCACCGGTGCTCGACGCCCTCCGCACCGACGTGGACGCGCTCCCCATCGGCGTGCCGGAAGGCCTCGACTTCGAGGCGACCGCGGCGGTGCTCGGCGTGCGGGGCGGGCCGGCGACGTACGTGGGCTACTCGATGGGGGGGCGGCTGTGTCTCGCGCTCGCCCTCGACCGACCGGACGTCGTGGAGCGGCTCGTGCTCGTCAGCGCGTCGCCGGGGATCGCCGACGCTCGGGAGCGCGCCAGCCGGCGGGCGGCCGACGAACGGCTCGCGCTGGAGGTCGAGCGCGACGGCGTGGACGCGTTCCTCGAACGCTGGCTCGCGCAACCCCTGTTCGCGTCGCTGCCGCGCGACGCCGCCGGGATCGACGACCGTCGACAAGGCAACTCCGTGGAGCGCATCACCCACCAGCTGCGTGTGCTCGGTCAGGGGGCGCAGCCGTCGCTGTGGGCCCGCCTCCCGCAGCTCGCGATGCCGGTGCTCCTGGTCACCGGCGCGTACGACCGGAAGTACCGCGACGTGGCGTCCGCGATGGCGGAGGCGATCGGTGACAGCGCCCGCCACGTCACGATCGATCATGCGGGCCACGCGCTCCACCTCGAACAGCCCGAAGCGCTCGCCGCGCTCCTGCGCACGACGCTCCCGCGCGGGGGCTGATCGCGTCACGAGACCGCGAGCCCGAGACCGAGCAGGGCCGACAGCACGAGCGTGTACCGCACGGTGCCCACCAGCGCGGCTACCAGGCTCGGAGCGTCGTCGCGACTGAGGACGAGGTGGATGGGCTGGATGGCGAACGGGATCGCGAGGTAGGCGAGCAACGCCCACGGCGCGTCGATGCACACGAAGCCCACGCACACCAGCGAGACGGCGATGCAGAGCCCGAAGAGCTGGCGGGCCCGGATCGGGCCGAGTCGCACGGCGAGGGTGTGCTTGCCTGCTTGCGCGTCGCTCCACAGGTCGCGGATGTTGTTCGCGAGGAGCACCCCGACGGTCGGGAGGCCCACGACGAGCGACCCCCACCACGCGGTCGCGGGTACCTCCTCGAGCTGCACGTAGGCGGAGCCCGCCGTCGCGACGAACCCGAAGAAGACGAGCACCATCAGCTCGCCCAGGCCCGCGTACCCGTAGGGACGTGGACCACCGGTGTAGAGCGCGCCGGCGGCGATCGCGGCCACGCCCACGAGGAGCAGCCACGGGTCGACCACGACGGCGAGCACCAGTCCCGCCACCGCGGCGACCAGGAACGAGAGGCCGGCGGCTGCTCGCACCGCACCGGGCGACGCGAGCCCCGACGCCGTGAGGCGCACCGGGCCGCGCCGCTCGCGGTCGGTTCCCCGGATGCCGTCGGAGTAGTCGTTCGCGTAGTTGGTGCCGACCTGGAGGGCGAGCGCCACGACCAGCGCGGCGATCGCTCGCCACCAGATCACGGTCTCGGCCACGCCGAAGGCGGCGCAGGTCCCGACCACCACCGGGGCCGCGGACACACCGAGCGTCCGCGGCCGCGCCCCCGCCACCCACTTCGCGGGCCCGACGGGTCCCGGTGCGCCCTCGGCCATCGACGACGCGACCGTCAGGGCCGGTGCGGGAACCGGTCGAACTCGGGACGGCGCTTCTCGAGGTAGGCGCGCTTGCCCTCCTGGGCCTCCTCGGTCATGTAGTAGAGGAGCGTCGCGTCGCCGGCGAGCTGCTGGATCCCCGCGAGCCCGTCGTCGGCCGCGTTGCACGAAGCCTTGATCATCCGGAGGGCGAGCGGGCTGTGCGCGAGCATGCGCCGGCACCAGTCGACGGTCTCCTCCTCGAGGGCCTCGAGCGGGACGACGGTGTTGACCAGGCCCATCTCGAGGGCTTCCTGCGCGTCGTACTGCCGGCAGAGGAACCAGATCTCGCGCGCCTTCTTCTGACCGACCGAGCGGGCGAGCAGCCCCGAGCCGTAGCCACCGTCGAACGACCCGACGCGCGGGCCGGTCTGGCCGAACCGGCCGTTGTCGGCCGCGATCGTGAGGTCGCAGACGAGGTGCAGGATGTGCCCACCGCCGATCGCGTACCCCGCCACCATCGCGACCACGGGCTTGGGGAGCCGGCGGATCTGGATCTGGAGGTCGAGCACGTTGAGGCGACCGATCCCGTCGTCCCCGACGTAGCCGTCGTCGCCCCGGATGCGCTGGTCGCCGCCCGAGCAGAAGGCCTCGGGGCCCTCACCGGTGAGGATGATCGCGCCGACGTCGCGGTCGTTGCGGGCACGCTCGAACGCGTCGAGCAGCTCGAACAGGGTCGTGGGCCGGAAGGCGTTGCGCACCTCGGGTCGGCAGATCGTGATCTTCGCGATCTTCGCGGTGCCGGTGTCGGGACCCGCGATCGCCGTCTCGTAGCGGATGTCGGTCCACTCGACCTCCGACGCCGGCTTCCAGTCCAGGGCCGGCCGGATCGACCGGAGGTTGCCGTCGGCATCGAGCGTGAGCGGAGTCGGCGGGGCGATCTTGTCGGGCTTCTCGGTCACGGGCGGGCTCCGGGAGAGGTGCGCAGGGAGGATGCGGGCGATCGGACCCCGCGGTCGGGGGTCGGCCTCCGATCGGGTGGTCCAACCGTGGGAGTGACCACTCCCACAGACGGCTACGGTAGCCGTCGATGACCGGGGCCGGTGAAGTCGACCTCGTCGCGGTGCGGGCTCCCCGCCGCGAGGCCGCGCTCGCCGTCAGCCGCGCGTGGGACGAGGGCGACGCGGTCCTCGTGCTCGACCCCGCCGCACCGGAGGCAGCCGTGGACCGGGTGATCGCGGCGATCGCTCCCACCCACCTCACCGCGGGCACTCACCGGCTCGCACTCCCCGGCGGGATCCCGGTCGCGTCCGGGACGCGGGCGGTCGTGGCCACGTCGGGCACCACCGGCACCCCCAAGGGCGTGGAGCTCACCGCCGAGGGCGCCACCGCGATCGGTCACGGCTGGGCCGGGGCCATCGGCCACGATCCCGACGACCACTGGCTCGTGTGCGTCCCGCTGCACCACGTCGCGGGCCTCGCGATCCTCGCCCGGGCGCGCGTGACGGGCGCGGCGGTCACGGTGCACGACACCTTCGACCTCGCGGCGGTCGCGTCGGCGCCGGCGGCGATCGGCGCCACGCTCGTGTCCCTCGTCCCCACGATGCTCGGGCGGATGCTCGACGCCCGCGCGCCTCTGCACGAGTACCGGCGGGTCGTCACCGGTGGCGCCCCGATCCCGGCTGCGCTCCGCCGCCGCGCCGAGGACGCCGGCGTGGCCGTCGTCGACGCGTACGGGCAGAGCGAGACCTGGGGAGGCTGCGTCGCGAACGGAACCCCGATCCCGGGTGCGCACGTCCGCCTCGGGCCCGACGACGAGATCGAGATCGACGGTCCGATGGTCATGCGCGACTACCGCCGTGACCCGGAGGCGAGCCGGCGCGCGTTCACCCACGACGGGTGGCTGCGCACGGGTGACGTGGGCCGCTTCTCCCCTGGCGGACAGCTCGAGGTGATCGACCGGCTCCGCGACCTCATCATCACCGGAGGGGTGAACGTGAGCCCGGTCGAGGTGGAGCACGTGCTCGCGGAGCACCCCGGGGTCGCCGACCTCGCGGTCGTCGGCGGGCCCGACCCCGAGTGGGGCGAGCGGGTCGTCGCCCACGTGGTGCCCCGGGACCGCGACACCCCACCCACCCTCGCCGACCTGCGCGCGTTCGCGCGGGATCGGCTCCCGCCGGCCAAGCTGCCCCGCGAGGTCGTGCTGCTCGACGAGGTCCCGCGCAGTCCCGGCGGCAAGATCCTGCGCCGCAACCTCCGGGCCGACCCCCGTTCGAGCGTGACGGAGCATGATACTTAGGTATTGACCTGAGTGTGATCGGGGTCCATGCTGGGGGCGTGCCCGAGCAGGTGCGGACGAGGACGGCGAGGAGGAGGCCGGCCGGGGAGCTCGACCTCGTCTTCCAGGCCCTGGCCGACCCCACCCGGCGAGCGGTCGTGGCCCGGCTGGCCAGGGGACCGGCGGCCGTCACCGAGCTGGCCCGCCCGTTCTCGATGGCGCTGCCCTCGTTCGTCCAGCACCTCGACGTGCTCGAGCGCGCCGGCCTGGCGAGCTCGCGCAAGCGCGGCCGGGTTCGCACCTACGAGCTCGTGCCCACCCGCCTGCGCCACGCCCAGGACTGGCTCGCGGCCCAGCGCGACCTCGGGCGGCGCCGCCTCGACCAGCTCGACGAGCACCTGGCCGCGACCGCCGCGAGCCACCACGTCGGCAGCGCGTCCGGGCTCGGCGACCCGAACGTCCGTCCGAGCAGCCACGTCGGCGCCCCCGGGCCCGACCGCCCCAAGGAGCACCCCGCATGACCCTCCCGACCGACTTCACGCCCGACCCCGAGCGCGACCTCGTCCTCACCCGCGAGGTCGACGTCCCGCCCGCCGCCGTATGGGAGGCCTGGACCGAGCCCGAGCGCGTGAAGCTGTGGTTCACGCCCCGCCCGTGGCAGACCACCGACTGCGAGATCGACCTTCGCCCCGGGGGCATCTTCCGCACCGTGATGCGGGGCCCCGACGGCGAGGAGGGCGGGGGCACCGGGTGCTTCCTCGAGGTCCTGCACGAGGAGCGGCTCGTCTGGACCGGCGCGCTCGGGCCGGGCTTCCGGCCCAACCCGCCCGAGGAGATGGCCTTCACGGCGATCATCTCGCTCGTGCCGACCGCCGGCGGCACCCGGTACACCGCGGCCGTCATGCACGCGGAGGCCGCGAGCGCGCGGCGTCACGAGGAGATGGGGTTCTTCGACGGGTGGGGAGCGGCGCTCGACCAGCTCGTCGAGCTCGTCAAGACGTCGCGCTGAGCTCGATCGGGACCGCGGTGTCGCCGATCTGGAACTCCGACGGGAACCGCTGCACACCCGCCTCGTCCACCTCCCAGTCGGGCACACGCGCGAGGAGCTCCTGCAACAGGACGATCCCCTCGAGACGCGCGGCGTGCGCGCCGATGCAGAAGTGGACCCCGTGCCCGAAGCCGAGGTGCCGGTCCATCCGGCGGGCGACGTCGAAGCGATCAGGATCGGGGAACTCGGCTTCGTCGCGGTTCGCGGAGATGTAGAGCAGCATGACCCGTTGCCCGGCGCGCAGCCGGGTTCCCGCGATGTCCGCGTCGACGAGCAGCGTCCGCGTCCCGAACTGGAGGGGAAGGTGCAGGCGCAGGATCTCCTCGAACGCGGCCGGGATGCGTGCCGGGTCGGCAACCAGCGCGGCGCGCTGGTCGGGGTGTGCAGCGAGCGAGCGCACGCCTCCACCGATCACCTTGGGCAGCGACTCGACGCCCCCGATCACCATCGTGGTGAGCTGGGTCACGATCTCGCCCGGGGTGAGGCGCCTGCCCCGGGGCTCGAGCGCTGCGAGCGCGGCGACGGCGGGAACGGGGTCCCCGCCCGCGAGCTGGCGGTGCACGGCCTCGCCGATGATGCCGGCGAGCTCGGCCATCGCCGCCTGCCCGTCGGCGCTGATGCCGGGCACCGTGCCGTCCCGCCGCGCGAACCGGTTCACGAGCCGGGTGACGTGCTCGTGGTCGACATCCGAGAGGCCGAGCTGCGCGCACGTCGCCGCGGTGGCCACCGGCGCGGCGAGCTCGCGCACGACGTCGAAGCGCCCGCGGGGCACGAGCTCGTCGAGCAGGGACCGGGTGAGCGCGCGGGTGGTGGCTTCCGAGGCACGGATCGCCCGGGGTGTGAACGCCGGGGCGATCGCGCCGCGAAGGCGCGTGTGCAGCGGGGGGTCGAGCATCGAGAAGGTCGGGAGCGGGTCGGGTGGAGTCCGGTCGGGCGGCCCCGGGTTGTGGACCACCAGCCGATCGCGGTGGCTCACCGGCCCTTCCACGATCGAGAACCGTGTGCGATCGCGGCTCACGTCCCACACGTCGGCGAAGCGCGGGAGCGCCACCGCGTCGTACTGCGGGAGCGGGTACGCGCGGTACCGCGCGCGGAGCGCCCGGTAGAGGGGCAGGGGATCGGTCATCGTCTCGGGACCGAACGGGTCGTAGGCCACGGGCTCCACGAGCGCGGACCGTAGCGCCCTACGATCGAGCGGCACACCGGTCCACACCGGGGTCGTGGACGCACAGTCCGTCTGTGCGTCCCACACCCCTCGCGGAGCGAGGGTGAGGGACGCATCGTGGGAGGAGGGGGGAGGGCGATGAGTCTGGCCGACCGGACGGCGCCGACCGCCGAGGAGTACGCGGCGTACCGCGAGCGCTTCTGCAACTGGGGTCGCTGGGGTGACGACGACGAGCTCGGCACGCTGAACCTCGTCACCGACGAGACCCGAGCCGCCGCCGCGAGGCTGGTGCGCGAGGGCCGCAGCGTGTCGCTGGCACGGCCCCTCGACACGAAGGCCGGACCGGCGAACCCCTATCCCGCGCACCACTTCGTCGCCGTCGAGGGCTCGGGCGGGATGATCGACTACGTCGGCTGCTTCATCCACGGGTTCACGCAGACCCACATCGACGCGCTCTGCCACCTGAGCACCCTCGAGGGCGACACGTTCTGGAACGGCAAGCCGTTCGGCGACGCGCACATGCCGCGCGACCACACCGGCACGGTCGACTTCTGGCGCGACGGCATCGTCACCCGCGGCGTGCTCTACGACATCCCCCGGCTGCGCGGCACCGAGTACGTGGCGCCGGGCAGCCCCGTGCACGGGTGGGAGCTGGCCGACGCCGCGGCCGCCCAGGGCGTCGAGCCACGTCCCGGCGACGCGGTGATCATCCGCAGCGGCTTCGGCGCGTACTTCGCGGCCACCGGAGCCCAGCCCGGCTTCGCCTCACCGGCCGGCGTGCACGCGTCGTGCATCGAGTTCCTCTACGAGACCGACGCCGGCCTGCTCTGCTGGGACATGCAGGACGCGCCGATCGCCGACCAGGGCATCCCGAACCCGCTGCCGATCGCCGTCCCCCTGCACGTGCACCACATCGTCCTCCCGTACATGGGCATGCCCATCGTCGACAACTGCGAGCTCGAGCACCTCGCTCCGGTCTGCGCCGACCTCGGGCGCTTCGAGTTCCAACTCGTCGTCGCGCCACTGGTGATCACGCGCGGCAC
>BTUT01000138.1:0-7452 GCA_045862935.1 Acidimicrobiia bacterium | reverse complement strand
CGCCCCCGGCGCGCACCTCGTCCAGCCAGCCCCGGGCCTGCTGCAGGCTCTCGAGCGCGACCGCATGGCCCATGGGGTACTCGCCGTACACGGTCGGAACCCCGTGATCGGCGAGCGACTGCGCGAGCGCGCGGCCGCCGCGGTCCACCGCGATGAGCGGATCGTCGGTGCCGTGCTGGACGAGCACCGGGATCCCCTGGGCGGCGTCCCAGTCGTACTCGAGACCCTCGACGTCGGGGAGATAGGTGCTCATCGCCAGCACGGCGGCGGGGTGCGGGCGGTCGCTGCGGCGCAGCCCGAGCGCGACCGCGAGGCCCCCTCCCTGCGAGAAGCCACCCACCACCGCGTCGCTGCGGGCCTTCCCGTGCTCCGCGCACACGCTGTCGAGCAGGTCGTCGAGCTCCTCGAGCGACGAGAGGAACGTCGTGTCGGTGGCGTGCTCGGGGTCGACGTGGCCGAGGTCGTACCACGAGAACCCCGGCGGTGCTGCCACCGGGCCCCGCGGCAGCACCGTGAGGAAGTGGCCCTCGGGGTCGAGGTGCGGGAGCAGGCCTCCGAGGTCCCGCTCGTCGGCGCCGTAGCCGTGCACCAGGAGCAGCACGCGCTGCGCGTCGGGAGAACCGATGACGTTGGTGATGAGTGCCACGACAGACCTCGCTCGCGATTCGACTCGCCTCGGACCACGAATGATGGCACGCTCATCGGAATGATCCCCACGGTCCCCGACCTCTCGGACGGCACCGTGCGGTTGCGGGTGCCGGAGCGCAAGGACGTCGACGCGATCTTCTCCGCCTGCCAGGATCCGGCGATCGTGCAGTTCACCCGGGTGCCGTTCCCGTACACCCGGGTGCACGCGCAGGCCTTCGTGCGCAACGCCGCGCACGAGCTGCGGTCGGGGGCGGGGGTGCACCTCGTGATCGCCGACACCTCGAGCGACGCGCTCCTCGGCGTGGTGGGCCTGATGCTCGACCGGGGTCGGAGCTCGGGCGAGGTGGGGTACTGGATCACCCCCGAGCACCGCGGGCGTCACGTGGCGCGCCGCGGTGTGCGCCTGCTCGTCGGCTGGGCGCAGTCCGAGCTCGGGCTGGCCCGGGTCCAGCTCATGGCCAACCGCGCCAACGTGGCGTCGCAACGGGTCGCCGAAGCCTGCGGCTTCCGGCGCGAGGGCGTGCTGCGCTCCTACGAGGAGCGTCTCGGCACGCGGATCGACTACGTGATGTTCTCGGTGCTCCCCGGCGAGCTCACCTAGGGCAGACTGCACGCCGACGACGACGGCGACGCTCCGGGGGGAACGATGCGGCTCGGGATCAGCTTCGGGTACCAGGACTGGGGCAAGGGGCTCCCCAGCGCGATCGCCCTCGCGCAGGAGGCCGACCGGCTCGGCTACGAGTCGGGCTGGGTCGCCGAGGCCTACGGCACCGACGCCATCACCCCGATCACCTGGCTCCTCGCGCACACGGAGCGGCTGAAGATGGGGACGGCGATCGCGCAGATGCCGGCCCGGGCGCCGGCAATGACGGCGATGACCGCGACGACGCTCGACCTCATGAGCAACGGCCGGTTCCTGCTCGGCATCGGGGCATCCGGACCGCAGGTGTCGGAAGGGTGGTACGGCGCGCCCTACGGCAAGCCACTCACGAAGACGCGCGAGTACGTGGAGATCATGCGCGCGGTGTGGCGGCGAGAGGCTCCGCTCGAGCACCACGGCGCCCACTACGACATCCCCTACACCGGTCCCGACGCGTCGGGTCTCGGCAAGCCGTTGAAGATCATCGTGCACCCGCGCACGGCGGACATCCCCGTCTACATCGCGTCGATCGGCCCGAAGAACGTCGAGCTCACCGCCGAGATCGCCGACGGCTGGCTTCCGATCTTCTACTCACCGACGCGTGCGGGTGAGGTGTGGGGAGCGGCCCTCGAGGCCGGGTTCGCGAAGGCCGGCGCGGGCAAGGGACTCGCCGACCTGGACGTGGCGGCCACCGTCAGCGTGCTCGTGGGCGACGACGTGGCCGCGCTGCGCGAGATGGTGAAGCCGATGGTCGCGCTCTACGTGGGCGGGATGGGCGCGAAGGGCAGGAACTTCTACAACGACCTCGCGTGCCGCTACGGCTACGAGGGCGTGGCCGCCGAGATCCAGGACCTCTACCTCGACGGCAAGAAGGCCGAGGCGACCGCGCTCGTCCCCGACGACCTCGTCGACGACGTGTGCCTCATCGGGCCCCGCGAGCGCATCGCCGACCGGCTCGAGGTGTGGCGCGAGTCGGACGTGTCCACGCTCGTCGTCGCCGCGGGGCAGCCCGAGGCCCTCCAGCTCATGGCCGAGCTGGTGCTCTAGCAGCCTGCTGGGCCCCCTCCGCCGGTCCCGGGAGCCGTCGGGCTCCCCGTCGGCTCAGAAGAGGAAGTCGAGCGCGTCCAGCACCCGGCGGCCCAGCGCGGTGTCGCCGTCGATCGCCACCGACCCGGCCGCGAGCGCCGCCTCGGGGTCGAGACGACCGCACGCGAGGCGCGCGTAGGTCTCACCGTCGAGCGCGAGCCGCACGGTCGGTTCCACGGTGCCCCCGGCGGCACCGTCGTGCGGCCGGGCGCGGCCCGCGTCGACCACGATCGCCACGGTGCGCGCGAGCGGCGGGGTGCACTCGATCACCACGACGGTCCCGTCGGGCGGGGCGACCTTCTTGCCGATCACGAAGCCCGCGGTGGCGACGATGCGGTCCATCGCGGCCTCCGCCGCCGGCCCCTCCAGACCGCCCGGGCGCCCGACGGCGCGCCGCATGTCCTGCTCGTGGACCCAGGAGTCGAACGCCCGGAACGGCAGGAGGTCCCGGACCGTCCCCGGGCCCATCGGGGTCCACGATTCGGCATCGAAGTCGGCGGTCGTGAACCCCCGAAGCTGCGTGAGGCGCGCGCCGGTCACCTCGACGAACTCCGCGAGCGCGTCGGCGCCCGCCCACGAGCGCCGCGCGTCGACGAACACCTCGTTGCGGGCCCCCAGGTCGTTCTTCACGTGGGTCAGACCCGCGGGTACGGCGTGATCGGGCGGCGGGATCCCCATGGTCATCGACTCGATGTCGCTCAGGTGCGTGAGGTTGTCCTGGACGGTCCAGCCCGGCACCTCGGTCGCGCGCTTCCAGTCGTCCTCGGAGAGCGTCCCGCCGAGGTGGGCGATCCTCGTCCAGACCTCGTCGAGCTGTTCGACCAGCGCGCGGTCCTCAGGGGTTGCTGGCTCGGGCATGACGTCATCGTGACGCAGCGTCGACGATCGTGGCAACCGAGTGGTCGGCCCGCTTCTCGATCACGACCTCGGCGAGGGCCCGGCTCGGAGCGATGTGCGCACGCAGGTTGGCGACGTTCACGGCCCGGTGCACCTCGCGCGCCAGCGCGTCGAGCGCGGCGGCGTCCATCCCGGAGAAGCGAGCGTAGAACGACGACGGCCGAGCGCTCTCGCACAGGGCGAGGAACCGCTCGACGTACCACGCTTCGACGACGTCCTCGGGCGCGTCGAGGTACACGGAGAGATCCACCAGACCCCCGGCTGCCGAGAGCGCCGAGAGCGCGTTCACGCCCTCGATGACCACGACGTCGGCCGCGGGGACGACCCGGCGATCACCGGGTACGACGTCGTAGGTGTCGTGGGAGTACACGGGGATGCTCCGTGGTGCGCCCGCCCGCATCGATTCCACGAACCGCACGAGCGCATCGACGTCATACGACTCCGGGAAGCCCTTGCGCAGGGCGAGACCCCGACGCTCGAGCACGGCGTTGGGGAACAGGAAGCCGTCGGTGCCGACCACCGCGACGCGGGTCACCGGGCTGGCGATCACCTCGGCGACGCCGGCGGCCAGGGTCGACTTCCCCACGGCCACCGGACCGGCGATCGCGACGACCACGACCTCCCCGGCGCGCCGCCGCGCGACGGTGCGCGTGGCCACCGCACCGGCCGCATCGACCGGTGCCACCACCGGCTCCGAGCCGCTCGCCGGACCATCGTCGGGCTCGCCTGGGGGACGCACCCCCGAATCATGACAAGGAGCCGAGGGCCCCCGAGCACGTAACGTGCTCCCGTGGTGCATCGGGCTCTCCGTCTCCCACTCGTGGGGCTCGTGGCGGTCGCGCTCGCCGTCGGCGCGAGCGCGTGCGGCAACGACGGCACCCGCGGGCGTCAGCAGGCCGACCTCGACGAGGTGGAGTCCCAGGTCGCCCAGCTCCGGCTCGAGGTGCAGAACCTGCGCCGCGAGCTGGACTCGCTCCGCGACGACGTCGAGTCGTCGACGACCACGTCGGTGCCGCCGGGGGCGACGTCCCCGACGACGACCACCCGCTGAGCGGGTCCGGCGCTCAGATCGCGGGCTCGAGGACCGCGTCGAAGGCCGCCGCGCCGCTGTCGGGCACGCGGGGCTGGCGCCACGCCTCCACCGGGAACGAAACGGTGCACAGCGAGGCGCACATCCACAGCAGGTTCACCGCGTCCTCGGGCATGTCGGCGTCGTAGGGCACCTGCTCGAGGTACGCGCCGGCCTCCTCGAGCCGGGGGAACAGCGCGTCGTAGAACGCCTGGAGCTCGTCCATGGTGCTGGCGATGCGCTTCGCGTACCGCTCGCGCTCGGTGGGCAGGATCCAGTCGGAGAACGGGGCGAGGTCGGCGAACTGGGCCGGCAGCGGGACGTTCGACATGTCGGGGCTCCTCGGGTCAGGCCGGCACCGGCGCCGCGGCCGACTGCTGGTACTCGCGAACCATGTTCCCCACCGTGGTGTGCAGGTGGCGCAGCATGATCTCCTGGTCGTTGAGCGGGAACGACGTCACCCCGGTGCGCGACTCGAGCATCGTCTGCGTGGCTTCGAGGGTGTTGCCGTCCTGGAGCGCGTACTCCTTGAAGGTCACGACCGCGAGCTCCTGCGAGAGCCGCTCCCGGCCGTTCTTCGGCGGCGCGAAGTAGCAGGTGCCCTCGAAGACGTGCGAGTTGTACGACGTCGGCCAGTAGTTGTAGGTCAGCACCCAGTTGGGCTTCCAGATCAGGATCATGAAGTTCGGGTAGAACAGGAACGACTCGACGCCCCACGCCGGGTGGCGTGCAGGGTTCACCCCCGGTGGGAGCTCGCCCACGTCGGGGCCGTCCCACGGCCCGAACAGGCCGCTGCGCAGGACGCGCTCGATCGGCTTCACCATGTTGAGGTCCTTCGGAGGCGACATCCCGCCCCACGACGACACCTGTCCGTGCAGGCCGTCGATGTGGTACGCGAGTGCCTCGTACCCGTAGCTCTGGAGCTTGTGCGCCTCGTCGGCCACCGCCTGGCGGACGTGCAGGACGGGTGCGTGGTAGAACTCGGTGAACGCGTCGATGAAGAGCTTCCAGTTGCTCCCCACCTCCGCGCGGTACTTGTGCACCTGCGTGAACTCGTGGAACGGGTACGCCTCGATGCTCTCCCCGATGCCGCCGAGGTAGTCGCGCAACGACGTGGTGTTGGTGGGGTCGAGGTTCACGAACACGAACCCGGCCCACACGTCGCACTGCACCTCGGCCAGGCCGTAGTCGGCCTTGTCGAGCCCGAAGAACTCCTCCTCCTGCTGCACGAAGGTGAGATCGCCGTTCAGGGCGAAGCGCCACCCGTGGTACTTGCAGGTGAACTGCCGGCAGACGCCGCTCGTCTCCTCACCCGGGTAGTCGGTCCACACGAGCTTGTTGCCGCGGTGCCGGCAGATGTTGTGGAAGGCCTTGTACTCCGAGTCGGCGGAACGCACGACGACGATGGACGTGCGCGCGGCGTCGATCTCCTTGGTGAAGTAGCTCCCGACACGAGGGAGCTGCTCCACCCGCCCGACGTTGAGCCACGAGCGCGAGAACACCGCGTCGCGCTCGAGCTCGTAGAACTCGGGCGAGATCGAGTCGGTGTAGTCGACGGGCCCGGTGGCGAGCGCGAAGTGCTCGGTCCAGGAGCCCTCGGCGGGCTTGGCGAAGTGCGGCATGCGACGGTCCTCCGGGTGCCTCCGGCGAGTTCGCGCCGAACGATAGCATCACTCTCCAAAACAGGAAAGCCCGTTTCCGCGACCGCGGACGAACGGGTAGATGCGGGTGAAGTCCGCGCCGGGCTCGTCGGCGGCGAAGCGCTCCCAGACGGCCCCGGTGACCGCGCCCACGGCCTCGGGACCGTCCTGGGACCGCACGGCGCGGAGGTACAGGGCGACGTCCTTCGCCATGAGCGAGCTGGTGAACCCCGACGCGTACCGGCCGGTGAGGACGTGGTTGGGGAACTTGTCGCTCGTCGCCGTGTTGTGGCCGCTCGACGCGTCGAAGACCTCGAGCATGGTCGCCATGTCGAGCCCGAGCGCGGTCCCGAAGGCGACGGCCTCGCTCGTGGCGGCGAGGGCGGTCGCCGACAGGAAGTTGTTCGCGAGCTTCATGGCCTGCCCGAGGCCGGGCCGGTCGCCGACCCGGATCCGGCGGTCGCTCAACCCCGCGAGCACCGGCTCCACCGGCTCACACGCGTCGTCCGCGCACGCGAACATCACGGTGAGGGTGCGGGCCCGAGCGCCGGCGACGCCGCCGGACACCGGCGCGTCGACGTACGCGACACCGTGCGCCGCGAGCAGCTCGTCGATGGCCTGCGCGGCCGCGACCCCGACCGTCGACGTGTCGACGACGTGCGTGGTGCGGTGGTCGTCCGCCGTGGCGATCTCACGCGCCACCGCCTCCGACGCGGAGCCGTCGGGGAGGCTCAGCACCACCACGGAGGAACGCCGAGCGACGTCGGCCACGGACGCGACGTGGGTGACGCCGGGGGGTGCACGCTCGGGCCCCGAGGCGTCGTGCGCCACCACGGCGAACCCCGCCCCGACGAGGTTCGCCGCGAGCACGCTGCCCATGTTGCCGAGCCCCACGAAGCCGACCGGGGCGGCCACGATCACTCTCCGGCGTCGCGCTCGGCGCGCTCGGCGCGCACGGCCCGGACCTCCCGGCGCGCGGCCACCCCGGCCGGGGCGCCGCAGTACGCGGCGATCTGGAACACGAGCTCGTCGATCTCCGCGTCGGTGACGCCGCTCCCCGCCGTGCTGCTCGCGTGCAGGCGGAACTCCTCCATGCGGCCCAGCGCCGCGGTCATCGCCATGACGAGCAGGCTGCGGTCACGCGGGCTGAGCGCGCCGCCGCGGGTCCACACCCCCCAGGCCGTCGCGGTGAGGTAGTCCTGGAACTCGCGCCCGACCGGGTCGGGATCCGCGGTCTGGCGGTCGACGTACTCGTCGCCGAGCACCGCCCGGCGCATCGCCCGGGCGGCACGCAGCGCGTCGGTCTCCTCCACGCTCACCCCCTCTCGCGGTGCCCCATGCTACGACCCGTGTTTGGACGGTCGTCGGGCCCCAGGCCCCGACGACCCTCCAAACACCGTCACAGCACGGTGAGCGTAGGGGCGGTGCGCGTCGCGATGAGGTCGCGGCCGATCGCGGTCGCGACGTCGTCG
>BTUT01000137.1:0-7470 GCA_045862935.1 Acidimicrobiia bacterium | reverse complement strand
GTCCCCGGCGTACGGCGTGGAGCGTCCGCCGCACCCGCTGCGTCCCGATGACCACGACCGGCCAGCCCTCCATCCAGGCGCAGGCCAGACCGGGGAGCAGGTTGGCGACGCCCGGGCCGCCCGACGCGCCGACCGCGGCCAAGCCCCCGCCCGCGCGCGCGTAGGCCTCCGCGAGATGGACCGCGGCCGACTCGTGGCGCGGGTGGACGAGGCGCATGCCGCTGCGTTGTGCGCCCGCGATCATCGGGCTCTGCCCGATGTCGGGGATCGTCACCAGCACGTCGATCCCCTCGGCGCGCAGCGCGCGGACCAGGAGCTCACCGCCGTCGACCGCACTCATCCCGACCTCCTCGCGTCACCGAGCGGGCCCACGGCCCTTCACGACCGGTCGCGAACCTACGGAGCCGGGAGCCGGCGAGCCAGGGACCTTGGTCCCCCGAGGGCACCCGGGCGGGACACGACCACGGCGGACAGGAGACGCGACGGGGGCCGGGCTCGCTCCCGGCCCCCCGCGAGCTCCTGAGCTCACCGTCGCGGCCCCGGGTGGGGCGCCCGGAGAGGGTCAGCCGATGGCCTTGGCCCGCATCTTCTGGTACTCCTCCTCCGTGATCGAGCCGCTGGCCTTGAGCTGATCGAGCTTCAGCAGCTCGTCGGCCGAGCTCGTGCCCACGATCTGGCGCAGCTGCTCCTGCTGCACCTGCATCTGCTTCATGTTCCGCTCGGCCATACCCTTCGACTGCGTGATGATGTAGATCAGCGGTCCGAGGTAGATGAAGAGGAACACGAGGATGAACCATCCGGCCTTGGCCCAGCCACCGATGTCGTGGCGGCGGAACAGGTCGGAGAACACGGTGATGAGCAGCCAGAACCAGACGACGAACAGGAAGATCCAGAGCAACCAGAGCAGGAACTCGCCGACGGAGAAGTCGGCGTTCGCGAGAGCGGGCATGACGTGATGACCTCCGAATCGGGTGGGGCCTGCAATTTGGCACAGTTCGACGCCGCGCGCCCCATCCCGAACGGATGAGCGCCGGGTTCCCGCCCCCGAGCTCGCCGCCCGCGAAGGCGGCCGCGAGCACCGGCGCGCTGGTCGTGACGGGCCTCGCGCTCGCTGCGGGCGCGGCGATCCCGCGCCTTCCCGCTCCCCTGCGGCTGCCGGCCAACCTCCTGACCGCCACGGGGTCGCTGGCCGTCGCGGCCCTCGGAGGCGTCGACCGCGGCGGGACCGGATTCGAACGTGGCCGAGTGCGACGCGGGCTCGCCCACGGCGGCGCGGCAGCGGCGGCCGTCGCCCTCGGGGTCGGGGCCGCGGCGGGCCACCCGCGCACCCGTGGACTGTTCGCCGACCACCGCGTCGCGAGGGTCACCCGGGCTCGCGTCGTCTACGAGGTCCTCGTTCGGATCCCGTTCGAGACCGTGCTCGCAGAGGAGATCCTGTTCCGCGGGGCGGTGCTCGGCGCGTGGCAGCACGCCGTGGGCACGGCCGGTGCCGTGGCCGTCTCCTCGACGGTGTTCGGTGTGTGGCACGTGCTCCCCGCCCTCGAATCACACGCCCACAACCCCGCGAGCGCGCAGCTCAGCGCGCGCGCCGGCGGCCGGGCCGCGCACGTGGGCGGGACCGTGGTGGCCACGACGGCCGCCGGGGTGATGTTCGCCGTGCTCCGCCTGCGCGCCCGCAGTGTGCTCGCGCCGATCGTCGCTCATGCCGCGATGAACCAGCTCGCCTACCTCGCGGCGCGGCGCGCGCACCCACGGGCGCACCCCGCGGAGCCACCGGCCCGCCCGGCGCCGATCGCTCAGCCCTGATCGGAGGTCGCAGCCGCGCCGCTGCCCGCCACACCCCCGCCCGCCGAGAAGTCCTCCGCGGCGACCCGGCGCACCGCGTCGACCAGCCGCGCGTCGGGATCCTCACCCCGCTCGCGAGCCTCCTGGTAGAGGACCTCGAGCACCCGGGCGGACATGCTCGACGCGAGGTCGCCGTGGTGCTCGATCCACTGCGTCCGCATCAGCTCCCGCGCCTCGAGCCACCGCTCCAGGGCGTCGAGCTGGTCGGGGGTCGCCGGGAGATCGAGCACCGCCCTGAAGAAGGGAACCAGCGAGCCGCGGTAGTCGTGGCCGTTGTCGTCGAAGCGCCCCGCCACGACGTTGGTGGAGTTCTTCATGTCGACGAGCACCTGGAAGAAGCTGGTGTTCGGCATCCACGTCATCCCGGACGGCACCTCGGGCGGGCGCGTCGAGCGGTCGCGCAGCCACGGGGGCTCCTGGATCAGGAGCGGCGGACCGAACAGCGCGACGCCGTCGTTGTGGTGCGTCACCATGACGTAGCGCGCGCGGGCGCGCGCCTCGGGATCCATCGCCTCCCAGTCGGCGATGCTGTTGCACACCGCGATCGCCCGACGATCGACGTCGGGCCGCTCGTCGTACAGGACGCGCTCCTTCCACTTCGAGAACGCGGGCGTGCCGATCCAGATGGCGCGGTCGATGCCGTGGTCGACGAGACCCTGGGTCCCGTGGTCGACGAACGCGTCCTGGCTCGCCCACGACCCGAGGCTCTCGCCGAACAGGACGACCTCGGGGCGCGAGCCCTCCGGGATCGCGGCGAGCCGGTCGCGGAGCGCGGCGAACAGCTGCCGGTAGACGTGGCGCCCGTGCTTCACCCGGTCGAGCGACAGCACCGACGGGCGGGCCGCGTACTGGATCCCGGCGGTCGCACAGTCGCCGCGGGTGAGCACCTCGAACGCGCCGGCAGCGGCGTAATTCAGGTATCCGGTGCCGGTGGGCGCCATCACCAGGAGCCACGCGCGCTCGAACGCACCCGTCCGATCGAGCTCGTCGATCAGCAGCCGCACCCGTGCGGCGTCGTCGGCGGCGCTCCCCAGCCCGACGTACGCGCGGATCGGCGAGCGGGTCGCGGGCTCCCCGAGCACCGCCTCGATCTGCTCGTCGGTGCTCACCGTCCACACGAAGCGGCGACCCTGCTTCGACAGGGTGGCGAAGTCCACCAGGCTCTCGTGGCTCCCGGAGACCAGCGGGTTCGGGGGCGGGAAGTCGAACGCACCCTCGAACGACGTCTCCCGGTGCTCGATCCGGTCGAGGGTGCGGCCCACCAGCGTCTTCGCGGCGACGCCCAGGCTCGCGAGCGTCACGAGGTGCCCGACGGGCTGCCACACGGCCTCGCTCCCGGGGAGCACGCGCGACGCACCGGCAGCGATCCGGCTCGCGGCCCGGCGTTCGAGCAGACCGAACCCCGACATCACCCCCGCCGTCGCCAGCCCGAGTCCGAGGGCCTTCGCCCGGCCGTCGCTCCCCGGCGCACCGGGGTCCGCTCCGGGCGCACGCGGACCATCACCGCGGTCCAGTCGCCGCACGACCTCGCACCCGAGCAGCGCGGCACCCGCGGCCGCCAGGGCCGCGGGTGCCTTGCGTGATCGGCCGCCCCGGGCGAGCTCACCGAGCCCGATCGTCACCGCGCCCGCGGCGCCCGTCGCGCTCAGCCAGTAGCCCGCGGTCCGGGCGGCGGCGCGGGGAAGCGGCTCGCGCGCCCGAAGCGCGAGGCCGCGTTGCACGCCGAGGCCGACGAGCATCGCCACGCCGTCGAGCCCGAGTGTGGCTCGGCGCCACCGCCCGTCGTCACGGTCGCGTCGAGCTTCGGACCCGATCGCCATCCACGCGAGCGCCCGGATCGAGTCCTGCACGAGCTCGACGAGCGCGTGGTTCGACCCGAACGACAGGCCGGTCGCCAGCGCCTGGTCGGAGGTGGCGCGCGGCATCAGCGTCCGCTCGAAGGTGAACGGGAGGTCGGCGACCGCGACGAGCAGTCCCGGCCGACCGCCCGGCTTCATGGAGTGTCGATGCGCGCGGGTCATCCCCCGATTCTCACCGGCTCGCGCTCACCAGACCAGTCGCAGCCCCACGGCCTGACGGATGGCCGGCGAGAAGTGGAGGTCCACGCCGTCGGCGATGCGATAGTCGGGGATCCGGCGGTGGAGCTCCTCGAGCGCGACCCGCAGCTCCATGCGCGCGAAGTGCGACCCGAGGCAGCGGTGGGGGCCGGCACCGAAGGCCACGTGGCGGTTGCGCTCCCGCGCGAAGTCCACCACCTCGGCGTCGGGGAACTCCGCGCCGTCGGTGTCGGCGGCCCCGAGGATCAGGACCGCACGGTCACCGGCCTCGATCTCGGTGGTGCCGATCGTCGCGTCCTGGGCGACCATCCGCAGCACCATGATCACCGGGGTCTCGGTCCGCAACAGCTCCTCCACCGCGGCGCTCATGAGTGCGGGGTCGTCGACGAGCTCGCGGCGACGCTCCGGGTGCTGTGCGAGGTAGGCGACCATGCAGTCGAGGGTGGCGGTGACGGTGTCGAGCCCGCCGAGCAGCAGGAGGTGGCACATCCCCAGCTGCTCGGCCCTCGTGAGCGGACGACCGTCGACCTCGCCCACCGCGATGCGCGCCATGAGCCCGTCGTCGGGGTTCGCCGCCTTCTCGTCGAGCGCCCGTTCGAAGTACGCGTTGATCTCGGACCCCACGCGATCGCGGATCCGCGCCGCCTCCTCGGGATCGTTGGTGCGCGGCCGGATCGTGTCGTCGCGCCACTGCAGGAACTGCCCGAGGTCGTCCTGGGACATCCCCATGAGCCGCAAGAAGATCGAGGAGGGCAACGGGGTCGCGAAGTCCTCGTGGAAGTCGCACGTGCCGTGGTCGGCGAACCTGTCGATCAGGGTGTTCACGAGGGCTCGCACGTCGGGCTCGAGCTCGCGCATCCGCATCGGCGAGAACTCGGGATCGAGCATTCGCCGGTACTTGGCGTGGTCCGGCGGATCGACCTGCAACGGGATGAGCGGGTACTCCTGCCCCACGTCGACCGCGTCGGGCGCCGACGAGAACACCTCGGGGTGCTTCAACGCCCAGAGGACGTCCTCGTAGCGGCTGAGGTACACGGTCTTCCCGCCGTCCGCGATGAAGCCCTCCTCGCGGGCGATCGGGCACTCGGAGCGGATCCGCGCGTACGCGGCGTGCGGCTCGTCGGCCGTCGCCTGCGAGTAGAGCAGCGACGAGACGTTGGTCACGATGCCTCCTGGGAAACGGGTTGCGAGGTTGGTGGCGAAACGGGTTGCGACAGGACGCGCGAAACGGGTTGCGACCCGGGATCAGCGACCCCGAGCGCGCGGCCGCAGAACTGCCACAGGTGCTCGGCCCGATCGCGGGGGTCGGCCCGACCGAGCGTCACGTCGTGGATGGCGTCGAGGACGAGCGCGAAGACGGTGGCGGCATCGCGCGCCGGTGCTGGGCTCGCGGCCGCGCCCGCGCGGGTCGCGTCCTCGATGGCGCGGACGATCACGTCGACGACCGGCGCGAGCGCGGCGCGCATGTCGTCGGGTCGCTCCTCCGAGAGGCGGCGATGCTCGGTGGCGAGCACCCGGGCGTAGCCCACGGCGCCGGGCAGCGTGGCGAAGTCGATCAGCGTGGTGACCGTCGCCCGCAGGCGGGCGACGTGGTCGACCGGACTGCGCACCCGCTCCTCGAAGAGCGCGGCGCCGATGCGCGAGTCCTCCGCGAGCAGCGCCACCAGCAGGTCGTCCTTGCTCGCGAAGCAGCCGTAGAACCCCTTCAGCGACGACCCGGCCCGGACGGCGACCTCGTGAACCGTGAATCCGGCGCTCGCCCGCTCGTTCGCCAGGTCTCGGGCCGCCCCGACGAGGCGCTCGTACCTCGGCTTCGCCGACCGCCGCGCCACCGCCGGGTGCACCGCGGGGTCCGCCGCGGGATGCGCCGCGGCTGCGGGATCGGCCCGGGTGGAGAACATCGTTCTCCATCCTGCCACGGAACGGCCGGCCTGCGCCCCGGCCCCGAGGACTGCCAGACTGCGCGGCCGATGGACCTCCGCCTGTCCCCCGACGAGCTGCGCTTCCGCGACGAGCTGCGCGAGTGGCTCCGGGCGACGTTGCCCCGGCTCGATCCCCGCCCCGACGACGGTGACTACGGGGGTCGGCGCGCCTGGGAGGCCGCCTGGCAGAGGCTGCTCTACGACGCCGGGTACGCCGGCATCCACTGGCCCGAGGAGTTCGGCGGCCGCGGGGCCACGCCGTTCGAGCACCTCATCTACCTCGAGGAGGCGCAGCGCCTGGGCGCTCCCGAGCACGCCTGCACCTTCGTCGGGCTCCTCCACGCGGGTCCCACCCTGATCCTCGAGGCGACGCCCGAGCAGAAGGCCGCCCACCTCGATCCCATCCTCCGCGGCGACCACATCTGGTGCCAGGGGTTCAGCGAGCCCAACGCCGGGAGCGACCTCGCCGCCCTCGCGACGCGGGCCATCCGCGACGGCGACGACTACGTGGTCAGCGGTCAGAAGATCTGGACGTCGTTCGGGCAGGTCGCCGACTACTGCGAGCTCCTCGTGCGGACCGACGGCGACGCCCCCAAGCACCGGGGGATCTCGTGGCTGATCTGCCCGATGGACCTCCCGGGCATCGACGTACGACCGATCCGCACCGCGGCCGGGACGCGGGAGTTCTGCGAGGTCTTCCTCGACGAGGTGCGGATCCCGGTCGCGAACCGGGTGGGCCCCGAGAACGACGGCTGGCGCGTGGCCATGGTGACGTTCTCGTTCGAGCGCGGAACCGGCTTCGTCGGTTCGCTCATGGCCGCGAACCGCGAGCTCGCCGCACTGGCCGACCTGGCCCGGCACGTGACCCGCCGGCGCGCGACCGCGTGGGACGACGCGGCGATCCGCCGCGAGATCGGCCATCTCCAGGCCGAGCTCGACGCGCTGTGGGCGCTCACGAAGCGCAACGTCTCCCAGGCCGCCCGCACCGGGATCGTCGGGCCGGGCGGGTCGGTGTTCAAGCTCTACTACGCGGATGTGCTCCGCCGCACGAGCGAGCTGGCGCAGCGCATCCTCGGCCGCATGGCGATCGCACACCTCGACGACATCGACCCGCTCGACCTCGGCGGCCGCCGCCTCCGCGCGCTGACACTCGGCATCGCCGCGGGCACGTCGCAGATCCAGCGCAACATCGTGGGCGAGCGCGTCCTCGGTCTGCCGAAGGAGCGCTGACCCGTGAGCGGCGTGTACGGGATCCTCGCCGACTGGACGGAGCGCCACCCCGAGAAGGTCGCGCTCATCGCGGAGCACGAGGGGACGCGCACGTACGCGGAGCTCCTCGCCGGCGCGCAGCGTGCGGGCTTCGTGTACGAGCACGAGCTCGGGCTCGAAGTCGGTGAGCGGGTCTGTCTCTGGACGACGAACCGCCTCGACTGGTTCGACGCGTACATCGGGGCCTCGTCCGTGGGAGTCGCGACAGTCCAGGCCAACCCCGAGTGGTCCGACGAGGAGATCGGCTTCGTGCTCGACCACGCCCGGTGCCGCGCCGTGGTGTGCGAGCCCGAGCTCGCCGCGCGAGCCGTGGGCCTCGTGCCGCGGCTCACGCACCTCGACCACGTCCTCGTCGCCGGCGTCGAGGAGTCGGAGTC
>BTUT01000136.1:0-7477 GCA_045862935.1 Acidimicrobiia bacterium | reverse complement strand
GGGCGAACAGCACGAGGGACGCGATGAGGAAGGGGACGGCGTAGCGCTTCTCCTGGGGGTTGAGCCCCGGGGTGATGAAGCGCCAGAGCTGCCAGAGCCAGACCGGGGTGGCGAGGACGATGCCCCCGTAGGTCGCGACCTTGAGGCGCGTGGCGAAGGCGTCCACCGGTCCGGTGAAGATGAAGGCGTTGCGCTTGCCGTCGGTCGCGTCGCGGTAGAACTCGAGGAACCAGTCGATGATCTCGCCCGCGAAGATGAAGCACACCACGGCTCCGACGACCACCGCCGCGATCGAGACCATGAGGCGGTAGCGCAGCTCGGCGAGGTGCTCGACGATCGTCATGCGGCCGTCGGGCTCGCGGCGGGGCACGGCGGCTCAGAACCCGCCGGGCCGCTCGGGCCCCGGTTCGCTGCTCTCCGGGGTACCCGGCTCGCGCACGCTCACCTCAGGTCTGATCGGGAGGGGGCGCGGGCTCGGTCGGATCGGACGGCGGCCTGTCGGTGGGCGGGAGACCGGCGGTCGGCTCCGGGCCGGGCGCGAACGGCTCCTTCGGGGGGAGCGTCGGAGCGGGTGCGGCCCCGTCACGCTCGTCGGCCATCAGCTCGTGGAGGTCCTGACGGATGTTGTGCTGGAAGCGCCGCAGCTCACGCAGCGCACCCCCCACCTGCCGAGCCATCTCGGGCAGCCGGTTCGGACCGAAGACGAGCAGCGCGATGAGCAGCACGACGGCGATCTCGAGCGGCCCGATCTGCGGCATCGCGACGATCGTACTTCCGCGGTCCGCCCATCCCCGGGCGAGTCGGCGCGAGTGACCCGGCCGTGGACCCCGGGTCGGGGCCACTCAGGGGCCGGACTCCCCCACCGCGTCCGCCAGCCGCTCGAACCAGCCGTCCTCGGAGAGGAGGAGGTGGAAGTCGAGCAGGTCGTCGTTCGTGAGCGGCGGCCCGATCCGCGGCTCGGAGAGCTCGGCCGGCCGGTGCCAGACCTCGGCGCGCACGCCCGCGGCCACCAGCAGCGACAGGATGCGCGGCGTCGCCTCCCGAGCGACGGGCGCACCGCAGCGCGGGCAGTCGAAGGAGTACGTCCCCTCGTCGGTCTCCGCGCACACCCGTACCGTCAGGTCGCGAGCCCGCAGCTTCACGTCACCGCAGGTGGGGCAGGCGGCACGGATCGTGGCCATGCCAAGGAGTCGGCAACCTGGAGGGCCGCCTTGAGGGCAGTATTGGCCGATGGCGGTGATCACCTTCGCCCACCGGGGAGGGCGCGCCCATGCCCCCGAGAACACGATTCGGGCGTTTCGCCGGGCCCTGGAGCTCGGTGCGGGCGGGCTGGAGTCCGATGTGTGGTTGAGCGCCGACGGTCACCCCGTCCTCGTCCACGACGAGCGGTTCTGGCGGGGGATGCGCCGGGTCGACGTGCGGCGGGAGACGGCAGCCGAGCTCGCGACCCTGGAGATCCCCCGGCTGGTCGACCTCTTCGACGCCTGCGGCACCGGGTACGAGCTCTCGCTCGACCTGAAAGACCCTGCGTCGGCGGCGGCCACGGCCGAGGTGATCCGCCGTTGCGGGGTACCGGAGCGTTCGTGGCTGTGCGTCGTCGGCCTGGATCTCCTCGCAGAGCTCCGCCGGACGCACCCCGAGGTCCGCACGGTGCACTCGCGTCGGCGCGACAAGATCGGCACCGAGCTGGAGCGCCACGCGGCCACGTTGGCCGGTCTCGGGGTCGACGCCATGAACATGCACCACACGGACTGGAGCGCGGGCCTCGTCGCCCTGTTCCACCGGTTCGGCATCCGGGCGTTCGCCTGGGACGTCCAGCAGGTCCGCCACATCCGCACGATGCTCCGGGACGGCGTCGACGCGCTCTACTCGGATCGCGTCGACCGGCTCGTCGCCACCGTGTCGGAGTGGTGCGCCTGAGGGCTGAGCCCTCCGGCAGGCAGCCTCGAGTCGGGGCCACCCCTAGAGCAGGCCGATGCTCCCGGGAGGCCAGATCCGCACGAACACCCGCCCGACGATCGCCGACTCCTTCACCGGGCCGAAGACGCGGGAGTCCTTCGAAGCGACGCGGTTGTCGCCCATCACGAACATGTGGCCCGCCGGCACCTTCGTGGGCTCCAGGTTGGTGGTCCGCATCCCGTCGACGAGGTAGGGCTCGCGGAGGCGACGCCCGTTCACGTAGACGTGGCCGTCCTCGCGGGCCTCCACCGTGTCGCCGGGGAGGCCGATCACCCGCTTCACCAGGTCCTCGATGCCGTCGCTGCGGGCTTCGGGCGGCGCCTTGAAGACCACGATGTCGCCCCGGTTCACGTCGTGGAGGTCGTAGCTGAGCTTGTTGACGAGCACCCGGTCGCCGACCTTGAGGGTCGGCACCATCGACTCCGAGGGGATGTAGAAGGCCTGGAACAGGAAGGTCTTGATGAGGAACGCGATGACGAGCGCAGCCGCGATGAGGATGCCCCACTCGATCAGTGCCCGGCGCCGCTTCGCGGTGGTGGCGGCGCGCGTCGCCGGCTCGTCATCGGCGACGGCTCCGGGCGCGTCGTGCACGTCGGTCATGTGGCGGCTCCCACGGGACCCCATCCTCGCAGGTGCCCGCGCTGCCTGGGGTGCGGGCGGCGGCTCGGGCTCACGCGGCCGGGCCGTAACGGCGCAGGATCCGGGTGGCCGCGCCCGCTCGCAGTGCGCCGGCATCCGGTGGGTCGAGCACCTCGGTTCGGGGCCCGAGGCGCAGGAGCAGCCGTTCGAGGAAGGCGTCTCCCGAGACGGCGAGCACGAGCCGGACCGAGCCGTCGGGCTCGTCGTGGCGGTCGTCGAGCGGCAGCTCGTCGGCCACCCACGCGGCCTCGGGGGGCACCCGCAGCGTCACCCGCCGGTCGCCGGGGCCCGGATGGAACACGAGCCGGGCGCGGTCGTCGTCCTCGGCGGTGATCTCGGGGTCGACCGGTCGGGGCGTGAACGTCTCCCCGGTCGGGCGGACGGCCTGTACCCGGTCGACGCGGAAGAGCCTCGGCGCACCGGCCCGCAGGCAGTCGGCGGCCAGGTACCACGCCCCGAGGGCGTGGAACACGCGGTCCGGCTCGACCCGCCGGGTGGTCATCTCGTCGCGGGCGTACGAGTAGTAGTCGATCTCCAGGCGCTCGTGGCGCTCGACCGCCCGGCGGATGACGTCGAGGTGGGCCGCGTCGCCCACCTCGACCGCGAGGCGGCCACTCACGCCGACGACCTCCTCGAGCTTCTCGACCGCGGTCGCGAGCGGACCACCGGGGTCGGCACCCGGCACCGCGAGGAGCGCCCGGGCGGCGGCCACGAGTGCCACCCCCTCGGCGGGCGTGAGGCGCAGGGGCCGTTCGAAGTACTCGGCGAGGCGGATGTCCACCGACCCGTCGTCGGCGACCCACACGTCGATGAGCCGGTCGGCGGTGTAGGGCGGCAGGCCACACAGCGGCAGCAGCTCGAGGTCGCGCTGGATGTCCCGGGGGCTCACCCGGAACCGCGTCGCGAGCTCGTCCACGGTCACCCCGGGGTGCGCGCGTACGTACGGGACGAGCGCGAGCACGCGCGCCAGGCGCGGGCCGGCGAGCGGCCGGGGGCTCACGTCCCACCTCCGAGCGGGCGCACCGACCCGGGGTCGCGGGTCTCGGCCATCGCCGACAGCCACTCGACGATGTCGGCGCGCAGCTCGGGAGGGTCGAGCACCTCGGCGTGCTCGAGCAGCTCCAGCACGAAGGCGCGGAAGGCGTCGCGGTTCACGACGTCGAGGGTCACGACGATGCCGCCGCCGCCCTGCTCCTCGGTCACGACCGCCTCACCCAGTGCCGCCCGTACGACCGGGGCGCGTGCCGCGTCCACGAGCACCCGGGCTCGGATGGGCTGGTCGGCACCGTAGGTCAACGGATCGGAGGAGAGGAGGGTGGTCGGATCGACGTCGCCCGGGACGCGGAACGCACGGTGCTCACCCACCTCGGGTGGGCCGTCGAAGCGGTCGACGCGAAACGCGCGTGGCGCGTCGCGGTCGGGGTCACGGCCCACGACGTACCAGTGCCCGAAGCGGTGCAGGATGCCGTAGGGCTCGAGGCGGCGGGTCTCGTGGCGGTAGGGGAACGTCAGCACCGCGCGGTGCGCCACCGCGTCGAAGCAGTCGCCGAGGTGGGGCGTGAGCTCGAAGGTCGCGACCGACTGCTCCGACCCCTCCCCTTCCGCGCCCCCGAGCTTGCGCAGCGCGTTGAGGGGGTCGATGCCCCCGACGTCCACCGCGGTGACGGCAAGGTGCAGCGCGGCGCGCTCCGCCGCGTCGAGGCCGAGCTCGGGCAGGTAGTAGTCGTCGGGGCGGATCCGGTAGCCGACCTCGCCACCGAGCGCGTCGAGGGGCTCGACGCTGATCGGCACCCCGAGGTCGCGCAGGGTCTCCTTGTCCCGTTCGAACTGGCGCCGGCGCGCCGCGAGCTCGCCCGGGTACCCGGGCTCCAGGCGTTCGGCGAGCTCCTCGAGCGTGAGCGGCCGCCGGGTCTCCAGGAGCGTCGCGGTGAGGTTGATGAGTCGTTCGAGTCGTTCGCTCACGCAAGCGCCTGTCAGGAGCTCGCCGCGGAGGGTGCGGCGATGCGCTCGGCCGCGACGGCTCCGGCAGCCGCGGCAGCCTGGAAGAGGATCGGATCGGCCTCGGCGGGCCGGCCCATCGACACGATCTCCAGTCCGTGGGCGTGGAACAGCCCGAGCACGTCGGGTGGGATGACCGCGACGAGATCGTGACGTGCGGGGATCCCCTCGCGCTGGAGGTCGGCGCGCAGACGGGCCTCCTCGGGGTCCCCCACGCACGGGATGGGGACCACGACGCGCGAGCGGGTCGCGATGCGCAGTGCGGTCGCGCTGTGGTGCGACAGCCCGTGGTGGCGAGGCCGGGGATCGGCGAACGAGACGCGCAGGCACGCGATCGGCACACCGCCCAGGCCCACGGTCGCGTCGAGGATGTGGCCGACCTCGAGCCCCGAGAAGCCGAGGCGCGTGTTCGTCCCCACGATGCCCGGCCCCATGGCCACGATCGCCACGTCGGCGGCTGCGACCTGGCGAGCGACGACGAGGGCCGAGAAGACCGACACGGCCTCGTAGTCGCCGCCGAACGCGTGCCCGTAGGTGACGGTCGCGTCGACGAGGCCCCGGGCGCGCAAGGCCGCCACGAGATCGGACAGGGCGAGGGGCAGCCCCGCACCGTCGGTCATCACGTAGACGATGCGGGCGTCGGGGCGGGCCGCGCGCACCGCCACGGCCACCGCCGGAACCTGGCTGTGCAAGGCTGCGGCCACGACCGGGAGACCATCGATCGACTCCGCTTCGGCGAGGGCCTCGAGGTGCTCCTCGACGCTGCCGACGTCGGCCTGGAGGCTCGTGTACCGGCCCTTGATGATGTGCCCGGGTCCGCGCTCGCTCCACTCGGCGCGCGCGAGGTTCCAGTGCACGACGTGCCAGCCGCCCGTCCCGAGGCCGAGTTCGACCGCCGTGGTGTTCACCACCACCGGGTCGCCGATCTCCACCCGGCCGGTGAGCTGCGTGAGCACGTACGCGCGCTCGGGGCCGGTGCCGAGATCCACCTCGGTGCGCTGCAGGCCGGCACGCTCGTCGAGCAGCGCGACCACCCTCCCCGTGCGGTACGACGGCATCGTCGCGCGCCGGAGGCCTAGAGCGACGCGATCAGCCGCTCGACGCGCTCGTCACGCGCCTTGAACGGGTCCTTGCAGAGCACGGTGCGCTGGGCCTGGTCGTTGAGCTTGAGGTGCACCCAGTCGACGGTGTAGTCGCGCTTGCGCTCCTTCGCGCGCTTGATGAACGCGCCCCGCAGCCGGGCCCGGGTGCTCTGGGGCGGTGTGCTCATCGCGCGGTCGATCGCCTCGTCGTCGACGATGCGGTCGACCTGGCCGCGCCGCTCGAGCAGGTAGTAGAGCGATCGCCGGCGGGTGACGTCGTGGTACGAGAGATCCACGAGCGCGACGCGCGGATGGGTGAGGGTGAGATCGTGGCGATCGCGGAACGCCTCGATGAGGTGGTACTTGATCACCCAGTCGACCTCGGTCTTGAGCTTCAGGGGGTCGTTCTCGAGATGGGTCATCACGTGCTCCCACATCTCGAGCGCCTGCTGCTCGAGCGGGGCGAGACCCCGCTTCTTGGCGAACTTCAACGCCCGCTCGAGGTACTCGGCCTGGATCTCCACGGCCGAGAGCTCCCGCCCGTTCGCGAGCCGCACCTTGCGCCGGCACGTCATGTCGTGGCTGATCTCGCGGATGGCCCGGATCGGGTTCTCGAGGGTGAGGTCGCGCCACGGTGACGAGTCCTCCTCGAGCATCCGCAGCAGGATCGAGGTCGTGCCCGTCTTGAGGAAGGTGGCGTACTCGCTCATGTTGGAGTCGCCCACGATCACGTGGAGGCGCCGGAAGCGCTCGGCGTCCGCGTGGGGCTCGTCACGGGTGTTGATGATCGGGCGGGACCGCGTCGTCGCGCTCGACACCCCCTCCCAGATGTGCTCCGCGCGCTGGCTCACGCAGTACATCGCGCCGCGCGCGGTCTGGAGCACCTTGCCCGCGCCCGCGTACACCTGGCGGCTCACGAGGAACGGGATGAGCACGTCGGTGAAGCGGCTGAAGTCGCCGTCGCGCTCGACGAGGTAGTTCTCGTGGCAGCCGTAGGAGTTGCCCGCGGAGTCGGTGTTGTTCTTGAAGAGGTACACCTCGCCGCGGATCCCCTCCTCCCGCAGGCGCTGCTCCGCGCTGCGGACCAGGGTCTCGAGGATCCGCTCCCCCGCCTTGTCGTGGACCACGAGGTCGGAGATCGAGTCGCACTCCGGGGTGGCGTACTCGGGGTGGCTGCCGACGTCGAGGTAGAGGCGCGCGCCGTTCTCCAGGAACACGTTGCTCGACCGGCCCCACGACACGACCCGGCGGAACAGGTAGCGAGCGACCTCGTCGGGGCTGAGGCGCCGCTGGCCGCGGAGCGTGCACGTGACCCCGTACTCGTTCTCGAGCCCGAAGATCCGCCGCTCCATCGATCCCCATGCCTCGCTCACTGCGGGGCGGGACCCCCGCCTCGCGACCGGTCGCTCCGGTCGAGCGTACCGGGGCGATCAGCGCCGGGTGCACCACCACCCTCGCGCGCCCCCGCGTGGCGAAGATGCGTCCCAGACGCTCATATGCGCGGCGCGGGGACGCATCTCGGGTTCAGCCGACCACGGTGCGACAGACCTTGATTCTCTCGAGGGCCTTCTCGAGGTCGCCACGCCGGTCGAGCCTCGACACCGTGTCCATCGCCGCCTCGAAGGGCTCGGACGCGGCGTCGATCTGGGTGAGGAGCGACTGGGCCGAGGCCCGGAACGTGGTCGCGTCGGTGGTGGGAAGCAGGGCGGCCTGCGAGCTGACCGCACTGAGGGTCGCCTCGACCCCGGCGATCCCCGCGACGATCCCCGACTGGATCTGCGGGCCGCTCGCGCCACCCC
>BTUT01000135.1:0-7502 GCA_045862935.1 Acidimicrobiia bacterium | reverse complement strand
CGCCGAGGCTCTCTCCGCGGAGCCGGGCCTGCTCGTCAACACCGGCACGGTGTGGCAGCACGTCGACAGCGCGCTCTACCGCCCCAAGGGTGTCTACGCCGCGACCAAGCAGGCCGCCGAGGACCTCTTGCGGGGCTACGCCGAGCTCGGGCTCCTGCACGTGAGCACGTTGACCCTCACCGACGTGTACGGACCCGGGGATCCCCGGCCCAAGCTGCTGCCGGCGCTGCTCGGCGCGGCCCGCAGCCGAGAGACGCTCCCGGCGGGGTCGGGCCGGCCGTACGTGGACCTCGTGCACGTCGACGACGTCGTGCGCGCGTTCCTCGCCGTCGCCGAAGCCCCGGCGCGTCCGTGGAGCGTCTTCGGTGCCGGGTCCGGGGCCCCGCTCACCGTGCGCGACCTCGTCGCCGTCGTCGAGGAGGCGCTCGGGACGACCGTGCCCATCGAGTGGGACGCGCGGCCCGACCGACCCAACGAGATGCTCACGCCGTGGTCGCCGGGACCACCACCCCCCGGCTGGACGCCCGCCATCCCACTCGCCGACGGCATCCGCGCGCTGGTCCGCAGCGATCGCCCCGGGGCCGCGGCCCCGTGACACGTCGGGCGCGTCGTCCGCTGCCCTACTGCTTCGCGTTCTTCGCGCTCCCGGACTTCTTCGAGCCCGAGCCGAGCACCTCGCGGAGGTGCTCGGTCTGGCGGCCCGCGAGACGGCTCAGCTGTGGGTCGGTCAGCGGCGTCGAGGTCTGGAGCACCGCGACACTGACCAGCTGACCGACCCGTACGACGGACCAGACGTCGTCGCGTGAGTTGCCGCTGGGGAACGCGAGGGTCGCGATCATCAGGGCGCTCTCGTCGCCCACCTTCGGTGGGGCGATTCCCCGCTGGGGGATGTACCGCTCGTCGTTCGCAGTGCCGTAGTAGTAGCTCGTGCACGCGGCCATCGCAGCCGCCGCCTCGGTCATGTACTGCTTCGCGGCTGTCGCGGTGGGGAAGAGATCGACCTCGGAGTCGACGTACACGAACGAGAACGTTCCGCCCGCGTTCGCGGTGTGGTCTCCGCTCAGCCTCCCCGCTGCGCTGCGCTCGACTTGGTCCACGGCCTCCACCGGCCTGCCGCAGTACGTCCCGCGCGCGTCCGTCGTTGCGGCAGGCGCCGGGGGAATCGTCGTCGGCGGGGGCGCCGCCGCCATGAAGCCTGCCAGGTCCGCGAGACCGAGAACACCCTCTTCGAGAACGAGCTTGGCTCGCGTCTTCGGCGCGAGATCCTTCTTCGCGGGCTTGTCGCTCGCGGCTGAGGCCACGGGTGCCGCGGCGATCAGCATCCCCAGCGCCAGCACCCACACCACGCTGCGACGCCTCCGAGTGGACGTGGTCGAGCCCATCCCGCACCCCCCCCTCAGCAGCGGACGAGCGCACCCCCCCGTGCCTCGGCCGCCGATCATGTGTACCGCGGGGCGCGCGAGAGGTCAACTGAGCGGATCGGCTCGCCGCGAGCAGCCGGACATGACCCGGTCGACCCGATCAGTAGGGGAACACGTCGTCCTCGTGCCCGAGGAGCCGCGCGAGGGGCGCCAGCTTCGCGGTGAGCGCGATCTTCACGAGCACGTTGCGGACGAACCACGGCAAGGATGCCGCTTGACGGAGCGCGTTCGCGATGCGCTGGCGACCGCGTACCGACTCGCGGCGGTACTCGACCATCGACTGCGACCGCCCCACGTAGCGGAACTGCGCGCCGAGGAACAGCCGACGCAGCTGCGCGAGGGTCACGCCGATCGACGAGAACGCGTCGTGGACCAGCATCGTGCCTCCGGGAGACACGCGTGCACCCCACTCCTCGATGTCGGCGAGCGCCGGCCCGTAGCGGTGGGCGCCGTCGATGTAGAGGAGGTCGATCTCGCCGGCCACGTCGCCGTGCGCGTCACTCGAGAACTTGCGGACGTGGCGCACGCGGCCGGCCACGCCCGCCGCCGCGAGGTTCGCGGCGAACACCTCGTGGTCGGCATCACCGCGCACCGCGTCGGCCGCGATCTCCTGTGGACCCCGGTCGCTCCCGGCATGGGGGTCGATGGCGACCACCTCGACGCCGTCGCGAGCTGCTCGGGCGAGCACGATCGTCGAGCGGCCGCGAAAGCTGCCGATCTCCACGATCGTGGCCGGCTCGTGGAGCACCTGTGCCCGCTCCCACAAGCGTCGGGCCTGGTCGTCGGTCATCCACCCTTCGACGCCCCCGACCGCGCGCAACGTCTCGAGGAGCTCGTGGCTGTCGTCGCCGGGTCGTGGGAGGAGGGGTGCGTCGCGGCCGGTGCCGCGTTCGGTGGTGGGGTCTTCTTGCTCGTGGTACTCCTCTTCGACGTTGACCGACCAGACGTCGTGGTCCGCACCGAAGATGTTCTCCACCGACAGCATCGCCGTGTACATCGAGTGGTCCTGGTTGTTGTACTTGTGCATCCCGTTGCGGCCCACCGGGTACACGTTCGGGCAATGCGCCGCGATCCAGCCGCGCATCACGTCGACGTTCGCCTTGTACTGCGCGTCGTACACCGGGTACGCCTTCTTCACCCGCACCACATAACCGGCCTCCACCCGCGACGCATCACACAGACCGAGCTGCTCGAGCTCACGCTTGCCCTGCTCGACCAGATCAGCATCGGCCTTGGTCCACATGTCATCACCCTCGTTCACGAAGAACTCGAGCCCCAGACACGTACGACCCTCCTTCACCAGATACGGCGACCACACCCCGAAGTTCTGCACCCGACCCACACGCACCTCAGGATCATGGATGTAGATCCAATTGTCGGGGAACCCAGCATCCTCGGGCACCACCAGCGCAACCGTCATGAAATCCCGGTAACGCAGATCATCCGCCGCGGCGATCACCTCCACCGGCGCGGGCGGGTCCATCGCGCGCAACAGCTCACTCATCGGCATCGACGAAACCACATGCGAACAGCCATGAGTGATCTCGACACCGTCACGACCAACCGCGGTCACCGACACCGCACGACCGCCCTGGTGGCGCACCTTCGTCACCGCAGTCTCCATCGCGACCGAACCGCCCCCCTCCACCACCAGCTCGGCGCAACGCTCCCACATCATCCCCGGCCCGTACTTCGGGTAGTTGAACTCCTCGATCAGACTCGTCACCTGCTTCGACTTGTCCTGACGAGCCTTCAACGCCTTCGGCTTGATCGCCTCCCAACCCGCCCGGAACAACGACAGATCCTTCACCCGCTGCGCGCCCCAATCCGCCTGCAGCTCCCGCACCGGCACACCCCACACCTTCTCCGTGTAGGTCTCGAAGAACGTCCGATACAACCGCCAACCAAACCGCGCCGCGTAGAACCCCTCCAAATTCGTCTGATCATCCGGCCGCTTGATCCGCACCCACACATACGAACCAACACACTTCACCGCCTCCACGAAACCCAAATTCCGCAACGCGTTCATCGGCACGATCGGATAGTCGTAGAACTTCCCCTCGTAATAGATCCGACTCATCCGCGGACGACGCAGAAAATTCTCCTCACCCAGAATCTCGAACCACAAATCATCCACCGGCTTCACCTTCGTGAAGAACCGATGCCCCCCAATATCGAACCGCCAACCATCACGCACCACCGTCCGACTGATCCCCCCCACCACATCATCAGCCTCCAACACCACCGGCGACACCCCACGACGCACCAACTCGAACGCCGCCGTCAACCCCGCCGGACCCGCACCAATCACCACCACTGCACCCACATCCCCACCAACAGGAGATCCCTGCACAGTCAGGTCATCAACCAAGGCATCACTCGTCAAAGACGCATTCGTCGAAGTCACGGGATTCACGGGATGTGGTGGCTCCTGGGGCGGGGACGGGCGATTCTACGGGCCCCCCGCCCTCTCGGACCGACCTCACGACACCGGTGAGCAGGCCCGCCGGCTCGTGTCCCGATGCCCCTGGGATCGGCCCCGCGGGACACAGCGCCGCGGGATCCCCGCGAGGATCAGGGCACCGACACCCCGAAGAACACGAGGAACGAGTACCCGACGAGGCCCCCGGCGAGGACCGTGATCGACAGGCGCTCGACCTGGCTCCGACCGGTCACCAGCGCCAGACCCATGAGCAACGGGAACGCACCGAGCGCGTAGCGCTCGAACGAGTCGAGGTTCTCCGCCGACAGGCCGACGGCCAGCGTCACGGCCACGAACGCGGTGTAGGACGCGGGGAGGCGGCGGGCCACGACGACGAGCAGCGCGACAAACGCGATCGCCCAGAGGCCGTGGAGCCCAGAGCCGAACCGATCGCCGCGGAGGAGGTCGGACGCGGCCTCGACGAGGCGCGACACCGGATCGACGAAGTCGCCCCGCAACGAGTCACGCTGCTGGACGGAGAAGGGAAGCCATGGGTCGTCGCGGGTGGCACCCACCCACGCGAGGTACGCGAGCAGCCCGACCGGCGCACCGAGGACGGCGACGGCCCGGCGCGCCCACCCCCGGAGGTCGACGCCGTGCCGGTGCCGCAGCACCTCCACGAGCGCGGGCACCGCGAGCAGCACCCCGATCGGTCGGGTGAGGCCGGCGGCCAGGGCCAGCGCACCCGCGGTGCCCCATCGCTGGTCGCGCAGCGCAAGGAAGACGCCGACCGCGAGCGCGAGCGCGGTGGCGTCGGCGTAGCCCATCACCAGCGTCTGGGCCGCCGGGAGCAGCGCCGCGAACCACGCGGCCCGCACCGCGGCGCCGCGGTCGCCGGTCTCGCGCAGCGTCAGGCGGTGCAGGAGCGCACCGAACGCGAGTGCGCTCAGGTTGGCGATGACGAGCAGCGCGAGCGCGGTGTTGCCGAGGAGCACGAACCCGAGCCCCCGTCCGGCGAGCGGCACGAGCGGGAAGAACCGCAGGGCAGCGTTGGGCAGCGCGTCGTAGCCGTGCTCGGCGATGGCGCGGTAGAACGCCGCGTCCCAGGCGAAGAGGCCCTGGTCGAGCTGCACCGGGCGCCGCCCCACCCCGAGCTCGTCGAAGATGTGGCGCGCCCCGAGCAACGACGCCACGACGAGCACGCGGGCGACGACCCAGGGAACGGCAGCGGTGCGGAGGTCGTCGCGGACGAACCGTGAGCGCAGGACGCTCACCGGCCCGGGAGCTCGACGAGGCCCATCGGCTCGTAGAAGGCGGTCTCCTCCGGCTCGACGTGCTGGACGCCCGACCCCCGGAGGGCCGCCAGCGCCGCACCGAGGGCCTCGCACTTCCCGTCGACGCTGCGGTACCCGGGCATGGCGACGAACCACACGGTCGCGTCGCCGGCCCGGTCCACGACCCGGCGCGCGACGGTGTCCGGGTCGGTGGCGGCGATGCGCTCGCGGTAGTCGATCCAGTTCACCAGCTCGGGCCGGCGAAGGTCGGGGAACGTCATCTCGACGAGGCCGTTGTCGTCCCCCAGGATGCGGTGGGTCGCGGGTCCGAGCTGGTCGGGGCAGTACAGCACCACGTCGCCGGGACGGGCCCGGGCGGCGATGATCTCGGCGACTCGACCTGCCTGCGTGCGCTCGTCGACCGCGGCCCGCACCCCGCCGGCCAGACCCAGGACCACCACCGCGACGAGCACGCCACCGCGTGCCGCCCGACCCCGGAACGCGACGACGCCCGCCGTGACGACGAGCAGGAGCAGCGGCACCACAACCGAGGCGTAGCGCGACTGGAACGCGGTCCCCGACGCCCACGACAGCGTGAGACCCACCGCGAGCGTCGCGAACGCGACGAGCGCCTCCCAGCGCACGATCGGCTGGGTGCGGAGATCGATCTCCATGCGCCGCGCGCTGGTGCCGAGCGCGAACACGCCGAGGAAGGTCAACACGACGAGCACGCTGCGCAGGAACAGCGCCTCACCATGGATGGGTCCGCTCACGCCACCCAGGCCGTCGAACGCGTCCATCAGGCCCGACCACGGCAGCCGCGCCTCGCCCCACGGCGTGCCGGTCTTGGCGAGCTGATCGAGCAGCGTCGGCACCCAGGGGAGGTACGCGATCCCTCCGACCACCAGCGCGATTAGGACGCGCCAGCCCGCGTGGCGGCGTGCCGCGTCGGGGGATCGCCACCCGAGCGCGATCAGGAGCAACCCGACCACGCCCACCAGGTAGAAGGACCAGCTGTGCGTGTACAGCAGCGCGGCGGTGACCAGCGCCACCACCGCGAGCCGCCCGAGCGACGGACGCTCGAGCGCCCGCACGAGCGCGAGGTAACCCCACGCCACGAGGAACATCACCAGCGCGTACATGCGGGCCTCGGTGGCGTAGCGGATCGCGAACGGCGAGGTGGCGAGCAGCACCACCGCGATCCAGGACCCGGCGCGACCGCCGAGCCGCTTCCCCGCGAAGTACACGGCCGGGAGCGTGGCCACCGAGAAGACCCCCGAGAGCGCCCGTACGGCGACGTCGCCCTCACCGAACACCTCCATCCAGAGGTGGAGCAACACGTAGTAGAGCGGTGGCGCGCCGTCACGGCGCAGTGCATCGGGGATGTCGCCGAGCGGCAGCCGTGCGATGTTCACCGACAGCGCCTCGTCGAGCCACAGATCGCTGCGCGTGACGAACCGCAGCACCACGCCGATCACCACGGCGAGAACGACGATCCCCGCCAGGATCCGGTGCACGGCCCGCCGGCGCCCGCGATCCGACGCGCCCGGCGGCTCCACCCGCGGCGCGACCGCGGGATCGCCGAGCCGCGTGTTCACGCGCCGCACGCTAACACCGGGCATCCCGGCGCCACGGCAACGCGCGGCACTCGGCGCAGGCCCGGGCGGCTCGGCGGCTGTGCCGGTGGGGGTGGGCAAGGGGTGTTGGGCGAAGGGGTCGCGGTGGGTGAGGGCGCCGCGTGCTCAGCCGCGAACGGCGGGAACCACCTCGCGTGCGAACCGCTCCAGGCTGTCGGTCGAGGGGAAGTCGCGGCACCAGAGCACGAACTCCCGACACCCCGCGTCCACGAACGCCTGCACCTTCTCGGTCACCTGCTCGACCGTGCCCACGAGGTTGTCGCGCGCGTACTCGTTCCGGTCCACGAGCTTGCGCAGGTGCCCGCCCGCGGGCGACTCGAGCCACGCGTCGAGATCGGACTCGGTGTCGAAGATGCGGCAGTCGGGTCCGTGGGTGCGAACGATCGTGTCGAAGTCGCGGCCGACGCGCTCGCAGTGCGTGCGCAGCACCGTCGACTTGTGCACGAACTGGTCGAGACCGACCTGCCAGTTCGTCTTGTCGGCGAGCCGAGCGGCGATGCGCAGGGTGACCTGCTCTCCCCCACCGCCGATCCAGATCTCGGGCAGCGCCTGGAGCGGCTTCGGGTCGCAGTAGGCGCCGTCGAGACGCACGTACCGGCCGTCGTACGACACGGTCTCCTGCGACCAGAGCGCGCGCACGGCCTCCGTGGTCTCCTCGAGGATGCGCAGCCGCTCGCGCGCCGGCGGGAACTCGTAGCCGTAGGCCTGGTACTCGCGGTCGTACCAGCCCCCACCGAGGCCGAGGACG
>BTUT01000134.1:0-7599 GCA_045862935.1 Acidimicrobiia bacterium | reverse complement strand
GCTCCGGGTTGCCGAAGTTCATGCAGTTGACGAGGGCCCGCGGCACCGCGCCCGTGCACGCCACGTTGCGAGCCGCTTCGAGCACCACGAGCCGACCGCCGGTGCGCGGATCGAGCCGGCAGAAGCGCGCCTTGCCGTCGGTGGCGATGGCGAGGGCGCGCGCCGTGCCCTTCAGCCGCAGCACGCTCGCGTCGCCCCCCGGGCCGACCACGGTGTTGAGGAAGAGCTGGTGGTCGTACTGGCGCCAGACCCAGGACTTGTCGGCGATCGTCGGCACCGCGAGGAGCGCGAGCAGCTCGGGCGAGAGGTCGGCGCCGTCGGGGAAGCGCGCGAGCAGCGCGGGTGCCGGATCGGCAGCCTGGAGCGCGTCCTGGCGGTCGGGGCGCGCGAGGGGGCGCTCGTACACGGGCCCGTCGCCGAGACTGCCGCACGGGACGTCGGCGATCACCGGGCCCTCGTCCTCGAAGAGCCGCTCGAGCACGCGGAACCGACCGGTGCCCGTGACCCGTCCCACCACGTTCGCGGTGATCTCCCAGCGCGCGCAGAGCGCGAGCACCTCGTCGACGTCCTCGGGGCGCACGATCGCGAGCATGCGCTCCTGGCTCTCCGACGTCATCACCTCCACGGGGTTCATGCCCGGCTCGCGCAGGTGGACGCGCGAGAGGTCGACGTCCATCCCGTTGCCCGCGGCGGCTGCGGTCTCCGACGCGGCGCACGACAGGCCCGCGGCGCCGAGGTCCTGCACCCCGACCGCGAGCCCCGCGTCGAGCAGCGCGAGGCACGCCTCGATGAGCCGCTTCTCCTCGTAGGGGTCGCCCACCTGCACCGACGGGCGCTTGGCCTCCGAGCCCTCCTCGAAGCCGGCCGACGCGAGCACGCTCGCGCCGCCGATGCCGTCGCGCCCGGTCGACGAGCCGAGCAGCACCGCGAGGTTGCCCTCACCCTCGGCGCGCGCGAGCACGAGGCGCTCCGCGGGGAGCACCCCGACGCACATCACGTTCACGAGCGGGTTCTCGCGGTAGCAGTCGTCGAACACCACCTCACCGCCCACCGTGGGCACGCCGACCGCGTTGCCGTAGCCGCTGATCCCGGAGACCACGCCCTCGAAGAGGAACCTCGTGCGCGGGTCGTCGAGCGAGCCGAAGCGCAGCGGATCGAGGAGCGCGATCGGGCGGGCGCCCATCGAGAACACGTCGCGGATGATCCCGCCCACCCCGGTGGCCGCGCCCTGGTAGGGCTCGACGGCGGAGGGATGGTTGTGGCTCTCGATCCGCAGCGCCACCGCGAGCCCGTCCCCCACGTCGATGACACCGGCGCCCTCACCGGGACCGACGAGCACCCATGGCGCCTCGGTGGGGAAGCGGCGCAGATGGACCTTCGACGACTTGTACGAGCAGTGCTCGGACCACATCACCGCGTACATCGCGAGCTCGAGGTCGGTCGGATCGCGGCCCAGGAGCCCGACGATGTCGTCCAGCTCGGCGTCGGTGAGCCCGAGCTGTCGATGGAGCGGCTCATCGGTCATGGGCCGAGGCTACCGGCTCTTGAATTCCCGATAAGGACCGCGTGTAGAGTGGACCGCTATCCCACAAAGACTGCTCGGCAATTTGCACATATGTGCGGCCGATCCAACCCCCGGAGTAGACGAGCATGCCCCCGAAGAAGATGACTGCCGAGCACAAGAAGGCCCTCGCCGAGGGGCGCGCCGAGGGGCGCGCGGTGAAGGCGTATCTCGACGCACTCGACCAGCAGCGGCCGCGTCGGGGCCGGCGACGCACCGCCGACTCGATCGCCAAGCGCCTCGCCGCCATCGAGAAGGAGCTCGCCACCGCGTCGTCGCTGCAGCGGCTCCAGCTCGTGCAGGAGCGGCGCGACCTCGAGGCCGAGCGCGCGGGGATGGACGACACGGTCGACCTCTCGAAGCTCGAAGCGGAGTTCGTGAAGGTGGCCAAGGCCTACAGCGAGCGCAAGGGCATCCAGTACGCGTCGTGGCGGGAGCTCGGCGTGGGCGCCGACGTGCTGCAGAAGGCCGGCATCGGCCGCGGCGCCGCCTGAGGGGACCGGCGCCGGGGCGCGCCGGCGGGCTGGGGCGCGCCCCGGCCGGGCGCGCTCGGCGCGCTCGGCGCGCTCGGCGCGCTCGCCTCGCTCGGTGGGCTACGCGAGGACGCGCGCGCTCGCGAGGAGCGCGCGCAGCAGCTGCGCGCCGTCGTCCGAGCCGAGGATCATCTCCGACGCCCGCTCGGGGTGGGGCATGAGCCCCACGACGTTGCCGGCCTCGTTGCTCACGCCCGCGATGTCGTCGAGGCTGCCGTTGGGGTTGCCCACGTAGCGCAGCACCACCTGGTCGTTCGCCCGGATCCGAGCCAGCGTCGCCGCGTCGCACGTGAAGCTGCCCTCGAAGTGGTTGATCGGGAGGCGCAGCTCCGTCCCGATGGCCACGCCGCGCGTGAGGACCGAGCGGTCGCTCTCGACCCGGCACGTCACCGTCTCGCACACGAAGCGCAGGCCCGAGTTCTTCTGGAGCGCGCCGGGGAGCATGCCCGCCTCGGTGAGCACCTGGAAGCCGTTGCAGATCCCGACCACCGCGCCGCCACCCTCCGCGAAGGCCTGCACCGCGCCCATGACCGGTGAGAAGCGGGCGAGCGCACCCGTGCGGAGGTAGTCGCCGTGGGCGAAGCCGCCGGGCACGACGATCGCGTCGAACCCCTCGACCGACGAGTCGCCGTGCCAGACGAGGTCGGCCAGGCCGCCGAGGTGCTCGACCGCGTGGACGATGTCGAGCTCGCAATTCGTACCCGGGAACACGACGACCCCGACCCGGGCGCTCACGGCGCGACCCTCACGGCGCGACCCCCACGAAGCCCGCTCCCACGACACCCGCCCTCACGACACCCGCCCTCACGACACCCGCCCTCACGACGCCGGCTCCAGCGCGGTGAGCTCGAAGGTGAACGCCTCGATCACCGGGTTGGCGAGGAGCCGGTGGCACATCTCGTCGACCTGGTCCCGGGCCGCGCCGGCGTCGGGCGCGTCGACCACGAGGTGGATCGACTTGCCGATCCGTACGTCGGAGACGTTGGTGTAGCCGAGCGCCGGGAGCGCCCGCTCCACCGTTGCCCCCTGGGGATCGAGCACGCCGGGGAGGTGCGTGACGTCGACCCGCGCCTCGAACTTCACGTCGCGCACCTCACGTCGCGCACCTCACGTCGCGCACCTCACGTCGCGCACCTCACGCCTCGCACCTCACGCCCCGATCGTACCGGCCCCGGCCACGGCGCCGGCATGATGCGTCCCCAGTGCACGCATGCGCGGCTGTGGGACGCACGTGGCTACTCGGGCGCGAACCACTCGTCGAAGCTGGTGCCGGTGACGAGCTCGTAGGCCTCCACGTAGCGAGCACGGGTGCCGTCGATCACCGGCTGGGGGAGGTGGGGCGCCGGCGGCGTCTGGTCCCAGCCGATCGACAGGTAGTGGTCGCGCACGAACTGCTTGTCGAACGACGGGGGCGAGGTGCCGACGCGGTAGTGCTCGGCGGGCCAGTAGCGCGACGAGTCCGGCGTGAGCATCTCGTCGATCACGAGGAGCTCGTCGCCGACCGTGCCGAACTCGAGCTTCGTGTCGGCGAGGAGCACGCCCTGGGCGGCGGCGTGCTCGCGGGCAAAGCGGTAGATCGACAGCGTCGCTTCGCGGACCTGCTCGAAGACCTCGTCGCCGACGAGGGCCGCGGCCTCCGCGTCGGTCACCGCGACGTCGTGACCCTGCTCGGCCTTGGTGGTCGACGTGAAGATCGGCTCCGGGAGCTCCTCGGCCTGGCGGAGGCCTCCCGGCAGCGGTGTGCCGCACACGGTCCCCCGGTCGGCGTACTCCGACCACGCGGACCCGAAGAGGTAGCCGCGCGCGATGCACTCGAGCCGCACGGGGCGCGTGGCGCGCACGAGCATGGCGCGCCCCGCGACCTCGGGCCCCGCGGTCTCGGGCAGGTCGGTCGGGTCGCTCGACACCACGTGGTTCGGCCAGAGGTGGCGGGTCCGGTCGAACCAGAACGTGGACAGCCCCGTGAGGACGCGTCCCTTGTCGGGGATCTCGTCGGGGAGCACCACGTCGAACACCGAGATCCGGTCGGACGCGACCATGAGCATCCGGTCGTGCGACACCTCGTAGAGGTCGCGCACCTTCCCCGTGCAATGGTGCCGCAGTCCCGGTCGCGTCATCGTGAACGCTCCCCGTCGCTCACGCGGCACCCGGCTCGTCGAGCGCGTCGACCGCGCGGCCGGCGTGCGCGGTCGCGCGGACGAGGTCGAAGCACGCGTCGAGCGCCGGCCCGTCGAGCACCCTCGTCACCTCCACGTCCTCGCCGAGGACCTCGCGGAAGGGCCGGCCCTCCGCCCACGTCCGCATGGCGGCGCGCTGCACGAGCCGGTACGCGTCGTCCCGGGTCATCCCGCGCTCGACGAGCGCGAGGAGCACCGGCTGACTGAACACGAGCCCGTGCGAGGCGTCGAGGTTGGCCCGCATCCGGTCGGCGTGCACCACGAGGCCCTCCACGATCCCGCGGAACCTCACGGCGAGGTAGTAGGCGAGCATCAGCGAGTCGGGCAGGATCACGCGCTCCACCGACGAGTGGGAGATGTCGCGCTCGTGCCACAGCGCCACGTCCTCCAGCCCGGCGACGAGGTTGCCGCGCAGCACGCGGGCGAGACCACAGAGCTGCTCCGACTTCACCGGGTTGCGCTTGTGGGGCATCGCGCTCGACCCCTTCTGCGCGCCGGTGCGGAACGGCTCCTCGGCCTCGCGCACCTCGGTGCGCTGGAGGTGGCGCACCTCGAGCGCGAACGACTCGATCGCCGCCCCGAGCGACGCGCACGCGTACAGCACCTCGGCGTGACGGTCGCGCGCCAGCACCTGCGTGGCCGGCACCGGGCGCAACCCGAGCCGTGCGCACACGGACGCCTCGACAGCCGGATCCACGTTGCTGTAGGTGCCCACCGCACCCGAGAGCTTCCCGACGGCGATGACGTCACGGGCGGCGCCGAGCCGGCGCCGCTCCCGGCGCAGCTGCAGCGCCCAGAGCGCGAGCTTCGCCCCGAAGGTGGTGGGCTCGGCGTGGATGCCGTGGGTGCGCCCGACCATCGGGGTCTCGCGGTGCTCGCGAGCCCGCGCCACCACCGCGGCCTCGAGCACGTCGACCGCTCCCAGGATCTCGTCGAGCGCGCGCGTGACCGTGACCGCGAGCGCGGTGTCGACCACGTCGCTCGACGTGAGCCCGTAGTGCACCCAGGCGCCCTCCGCGCCGCCGACGGTGGCCTGCACGACGTCCACGAACGCGGCCACGTCGTGGTCGGTCACCCGCTCGCGCTCCTCGATCGCGGCGACGGTGAACCCGGCTCGCTCGCGGATGGCGCGCGCCGCGCTCGCGGGGACGACCCCGAGCTCGGCCCAGGCCTCCACTGCGAGGATCTCGACCTCGAGCCACACCCCGAAGCGGGCCTCGTCGGTGAACAGGTCGGCTACGGGTGCGAGCGAGTAGCGGGGGATCAAGTCAGGTGGCCTCCGTGCCGACACACTAAACGGCTCGCTCGTCCCGGGTGGGCCGAGGCGGCGTGGCCGGGCGGGCGGGCGCCGCCGGCAGTGGCGCGGGGAAGGAAGGACCAGCAGTGAAGCCGTCGGACACGACCGGGTACCTCGGGACGTGCACCAAGCACTACGCGGAGCGCGCGGTGGCCCAGTGCCACGACTGTGGGCTCTTCTGGTGCGCGGACTGCCTCGTGCCGCCGGTCTCGAAGCGCCAACCGCTGCGCTGCATCGACTGCGCGCTGGTCGCGGCCGGGGTGCGGGCCAAGGGCCCCCGCCGCCAGGGTGTGACCGACATGAACCGCAGCCAGCGCCGCCCGATCGGCTTCCTCTAGCACGCGGCGGGCCGCCGCGACGTCGATCCGTCTCCCCCGGAGGGGACAGCCCCGGCGACGGCCCTCAGGCATGGGCGGCGATGTCGCGGCGGCACTGACGACCCACCCACGAGATGCACTCGGTCGCGGCGTACGCGCGCCGGCGCGCCTCGGCGATCGTGGGGCCGAGCGCGCTCACGGCGAGCACCCGGCCGCCCGACGTCTCCAGTGCACCGTCGACGGTGCGGGTGCCCGCGTGGAACACGATCGCGCCGTCGACCGCGGCGGCCGTCTCGACCCCGGTGATCACGTCACCGGTGCGCGGCGCGCTCGGGTAGCCCTCACTCGCGAGCACGACCGTCACGCACGCGTCGTCCACGAAGCGCACGTCGGGTAGGTCCTCACCCGCGGCCGCGGCCCGGCACAGCTCGCCGAGGTCGGTGCCCAGGCGGGGCACGACGACCTCGCACTCCGGGTCCCCAAAGCGGACGTTGTACTCGAGCAACTTCGGGCCGTCGGGGGTCAGCATGAGACCCGCGTAGAGCACGCCGCGGTACTCGATGCCGCGTCGGGTGAGCTCGTGGAGCGTGGGCTCCACGGCGGTGCGCATGATCTCGTCCACGAGGTCGGCCCCCACGAACGGCACCGGCGAGTACGCGCCCATGCCCCCGGTGTTCGGGCCGGTGTCACCGTCGCCGATCCGCTTGAAGTCCTGCGCGGGAGCGAGCGGGCGCGCGCCGGCCGGGTCGCCGTTGCAGACCACGAGCAGCGACACCTCCGGACCGGTGAGGCCCTCCTCGATCACGAGGGTGCGACCGGCGTCGCCGAACGCCTCCCCGGAGAGGTACGCCCGGACCGCGTCGCGGGCTTCCACGACCGACTCGGTGACGACGACGCCCTTGCCCGCGGCGAGCCCGTCGGTCTTCACCACGTAGAGCCCGGCGAGCCCGTCGAGGTACGCGAGCGCGGCGTCCTGCTCGTCGGCCGTGAACGCGGCGTGGGCGGCGGTGGGCACGCCCGCCGTGGCCAGCACCTCCTTCATCCAGGCCTTCGACCCCTCGAGCCGGGCACCGTCGGCCGAGGGTCCGAACGCGAGCCGGCCTCGCGCGCGCAGCGCGTCGGCCACGCCGTTCACCAGGGGCTGCTCGGGGCCGACGACGACGAGGTCGACGTCACGCTCGTCGGCGAGATCCGCGACCGACGCGGGATCGTCGGCCGCGACCGCGACGCACTCGGCCATGCCGACCATCCCCGGGTTGCCCGGTGCGCAGAGCAGCTCGTCCACCGACGCACTGCGCGCGAGCCCCCACACCAGGGCGTGCTCGCGGCCGCCGCCGCCGACGACGAGCGCTCTCACGCGCGCGGCGCGACGACGGTCTGGTCGCGCGCCGGACCCACCGACACGAACGTGGCCGGCACCCCGGCGAGCTGCTCCACCCGCGCGACGTAGGCGCGCGCTGCGTCGGGGAGGTCGTCGAGCGTCACCGCCGTGGTGATCTCGCGGCCCCAGCCGGGAAGGGTCTCGTACACCGGCCGGACCTTGTGCAGCACCGACTGGTGGTAGGGAACGTGCTCGTAGCGGGTGCCGTCGTCGGCCTCGTAGGCGACGCAGATCTTCAGCTCGTCGAAGGGCGCGAGGACGTCGAGCTTCGTGATCGCGATCTCGGTGCACGTGTTGAGCTGCACCGCGTGGCGCAGCATCACCGCGTCGAGC
>BTUT01000133.1:0-7601 GCA_045862935.1 Acidimicrobiia bacterium | reverse complement strand
TCGGCAGCCTGATCCACCTCTACTCCATCGGCTACATGCACGGCGATCCGCTGTACTCGCGGTTCTTCGCGTACCTCAACCTGTTCGCCGCGTCGATGCTCATCCTCGTGCTGGCCGACAACCTGCTGCTCACGTTCCTCGGGTGGGAGGGCGTCGGGCTGTGCTCGTACCTGCTGATCTCGTTCTGGTACCAGCGCAACGACGCCGCGGTGGCGGGCAAGAAGGCGTTCGTCACGAACCGGGTCGGCGACGTCGGCTTCCTCCTCGCGATGTTCCTGATCATCGCCACCTACGGCTCGTTGCAGTACACCGCGATGGGGCCCGCGGCGGAGATCATCGGCACGGGGACGGCCACCGCGATCGCACTGCTCCTCCTGGTCGGCGCGATGGGCAAGAGCGCGCAGATCCCGCTGCACGTCTGGCTCACCGACGCGATGGAGGGCCCGACCCCGGTGTCGGCACTCATCCACGCGGCGACGATGGTGACCGCGGGCGTGTTCCTGATGTGCCGCGCGTTCCCGTTCCTCGAGGTGAGCAGCGACGCGTCCACCGTGGTGATGTGGGTCGGTGCCGTCACCGCGCTGCTCGCCGGGACCGTCGCGGTGATGCAACCCGACATCAAGCGGGCGCTCGCGTACTCGACGATCAGCCAGCTCGGCTACATGTTCCTCGCGGTCGGCATCGGTGGCTACACCGCGGCCGTGTTCATGGTCCTGTGCCACGCGTTCTACAAGGGCTGCCTGTTCCTGGGCGCCGGGTCGGTGATCCACGGCAACGGCGACAACCAGGACATGCGGATCATGGGCGGCTACCGCAGGTTCCTCCCGGTCACCGCGTTCGCGATGGTCATCGCCTGGCTCTCGATCGCGGGCATCCCGCCCTTCTCGGGGTTCTGGGCCAAGGACGAGATCCTCGTGGAGGCGTACGGCAACGGCGACTACGGCGTGTGGATCGTCGGCACCATCGCCGCCCTGGTCACCGCGGTCTACATGACCCGGCTCATCTTCCTCACCTTCTACGGCAACGAGCGGTTCCGGGACGACGGCGAGATCGGCCTCGACGCTGTGCCGGTGGTGTCGGGCGGCTCCGACGGCGGCGACCACGAACCGGGCGACGACGACCCCGGCACCGACGATCCCTTCGCGGACACGCCCACCGTGAAGTTCGACGAGCCCCCTCGCCCCGGGCGGCTCCACGGGCACCTCCCGCACGAGAGCCCGCCGCTGATGCTGCTCCCGATCGTCGCGCTCGCGGTGTGTGCGGCCCTCGCGGGGCTGCTGAACCTGCCGATCGGCGATCTCGACTTCCTCCACCAGTTCCTCGAGCCCGTGTTCCACGGCGCACACGAGGCCGACATCTCCACCGCGGAGGAGCTCACCGCCGAAGGCCTCTCCGTCCTCATGGCCGTCACCGGCGCGCTGCTCGCGGCGATGATCTACCGCCGCGGCCTGCGCCGCCGCGACGAGGATCCCGTGGTCGATCGCGTGCGGCCCGTGAGCACGGTCATGGGCCACGCCTACTACTGGGACGAGGGCGTCGGGGCGTTCGTCGGCGGTCCGGGCAAGGCCGGCGCCTCGTGGCTCGACCGGGTGTTCGACCAGAGGATCATCGACGGCGCGGTCAACGGCGTGGCCGCCCTGGCCACCTGGGGATCGCGCGCCACCGGGCGCCTCCAGGACGGGTTCGTGCGTCGCTACGGGCTCGGCATCCTCCTCGGCACGGTGGCCGTCGTCCTCTTCCTGCTCCTGTGGGCCGGGCGGTGAGCGTGCACTCCACCGGCTTCCCGCTGCTCCTCGCGATCATCGCCACCCCGGCGATCGGTGCGCTGGTCGTCGCGCTCCTCCCCGCGCGCCGGCCCGAGATCGCCAAGGCTCTCGGGTACGCGTTCACGTTGGCGACCGCGGGGCTCTGCGGCTACCTGCTCTGGCACTACCAGGCGGGTGACGCCGGCTTCCAATTCGTCGAGGACCGCCCGTGGATCCCGGGCCTCGGTGTGCGGTTCACCGTCGGGGTCGACGGGATCAGCCTGTTCATGGTGGCGGTCACCGCGCTGCTCTTCCCCCTCGGGCTCCTCGGCTCGGAGAAGTACATCGCCCACCGGGTGAAGCACTACGTCGCCTGGTTCCTCATGCTCGAGATGGCGATCATGGGGATCTTCCTCACCCTCGACCTCGTCGCGTTCTTCATCTTCTGGGAGTTCATGCTCGTCCCCATGTACTTCCTGATCCTCGGGTGGGGGTCGGCGCGCCGGAAGTACGCGGCGACGAAGTTCTTCCTCTACACCGGCGCCGGATCCGCGCTGCTGCTCGCGTCCACGCTCGTGCTCGGGTTCCTCCACCAGGCCGACACCGGCGTGCTGTCGTTCGACTTCCGGGTGCTCGCCGAGTGGAACGGACTCTCGGGCACGGCCGAGGTGCTGCTGTTCCTCGGCTTCATGGCGGCCTTCGCCATCAAGGCACCGCTGTTCCCGTTCCACACGTGGCTCCCCGACGTGCACACCGAGGCGCCCACCGCCGGCTCGGTGGTCCTCGCGGGCATCATCATCAAGATGGGGGCGTACGGTTTCGTGCGCTTCTCCTTCGAGCTCTTCCCCCAGGCCAGCGTGGATCTCGCGCCGCTGCTGCTCGTGCTCGCGGTGATCGGCATCCTCTACGGAGCGATCGTCGCCGCGATGCAGACCGACCTGAAGCGGGTCATCGCGTACTCGTCGGTCGCGCACATGGGGTTCGTGGTCCTCGGCATCTTCTCGCTGACCGCGATCGGTATCGACGGCGCGGTGTTCACGATGGTGAGCCACCCGCTCACCACGGGCGCGCTGTTCCTCCTCGTGGGGATGATCTACGAGCGGCTCCACACGCGAGAGATCGGCGAGATGGGCGGGCTCTGGAAGCCGGCACCGATCCTCACGGGCTTGTTCGTCGCCGCGATGTTCGCGGGCATCGGCCTGCCGGGGTTCTCCGGCTTCGTGGGTGAGTTCCTCTCGCTCGTCGGCGCGTTCGTCTACGACCGCCCCTTCGCGATCGTGGCCACCTTCGGTGTGATCCTCGCCGCGCTGTACATGCTCTGGGCGTTCCAGAAGGCGTTCACCGGTCGTGCGCGGGGCGCGGTCGCGAAGATCCGCGACGTCGACCTGCGCGAGATCGTCGTGGTGGTCCCCCTGGTGGCGCTCTCGCTGTTCCTCGGGATCTACCCGAAGCCCGTGCTCGACCGCATCGAACCGGCGTCCGATCGGGCCGTGCTCAACTTCGAGCGCAAGACCGACTACCGCAGTCCCGAGGACGCCGACGAGCGGCGGGAGCGGATCCGCGAAGTCGAGCGAGCCGAGCGCCGAGACGCGGACGCGGACGATGGCGAGGACGCAGGCTCCGGGTCGGGCGGAGTGCACGTGCACGGGAAGGGCGGACGGTGATCGCCGCGGCGGCCGAACCCATCACCACACCGTCGGTCGACCTCTGGGCGATCGCGCCGATCCTCGCACTCGTGGGCGCCGGCGTCGGCGTCGTGCTGGTCCGCGCCCTGTTGCGCAGGCACGTCGCGGTCACCCCGCTGTGCTTCGCCCTGTCCCTCTTGGGCGTGCTGGTCGCGGGCGGGCTGCTGTTCCGGCAGTGGAACCTCGTGCGCGACGACGGTCCGCTCACCAGCATCGCGGGCATGGTCCGGGTCGACCCGTTCGCCGTGTTCCTGGGTGTCGTGGTGGTGGCCGCGACCGCGATGGGGCTGCTGCTCGCGATGTCGTACCTCCGGCGCGAGGGCCTCGAGGCCCCGGAGTACTTCGCGCTCGTGCTGCTCTCGGCGTCGGGCATGCTGATGATGACCACCGCGAACGACCTCGTCGTGGTGTTCCTCGCGCTCGAGGTGCTGTCGATCCCGCTCTACGTGCTCGCGGCGTTCGACCGGCGGCGGTTGAGCTCGCAGGAGGCCGGTCTCAAGTACTTCGTCCTCGGCGCGTTCTCGTCGGCGATCTTCCTCTACGGGATCGCGCTCGTGTACGGCGGCACCGGCACCACCTCGCTCACCGGGATCCAGGCCTTCCTGGCCGGCAACACGCTCTTCGAGCAGTCCACGCTCGTGGTGGGGCTCGGCCTCCTGCTCGTGGGCGTCGGCTTCAAGGTGGCAGCCGTGCCGTTCCACATGTGGACGCCCGACGTGTACCAGGGCGCGCCGACGCCGGTGACGGCGTTCATGGCCGCGGCGACGAAGGCCGCGGCGTTCGCCGCGCTCCTGCGCATCGTCACCGTCGCGTTCCCCCAGTACCGCGACGACTGGCGCCCCGTCGTCTGGGTGCTCGCCGCGCTCTCGATGCTCGTCGGCAGCATCGCGGCCCTGATGCAGGACGACGTGAAGCGCACGCTCGCGTACTCGTCGATCGCCCATGCGGGATACATCCTCATGGGGGTGTACGCGGCCACATCGCGCGGGCGTGAAGCCGCGTTGCTCTACCTCTTCGTCTACGCGTTCATGGCGGTGGGCGCGTTCGCGGTGATGACGATCGCGGCGCCCCGAGCCGACGACGCCGACCACGCGTTCGACGGCTATCGCGGCCTCGCCCAGCGGCGCCCGCTCCTCGGTGGGCTCCTGATCTTCTTCGTGCTCGCGCAGGCCGGGGTGCCGCTCACGAGCGGGTTCGTCGGCAAGCTGGAGATCTTCTCGGCGGTCGCGCAGGCCGAGGAGTACGTGCTGCTCGTGATCGGGGTGCTGTCGGCGGTGATCGCGGTGGCGTTCTACCTGCGCATCGCAGCCACGCTCATCACCGCACCCGACGACGACGAGGCGGTGGCGGAGGCGTACGCCACACCCCACCGGATCGACGGGTGGAGCGGCCTGGTGCTGCTCGCCGCCGTCACGATCACGCTGGTCGTGGGCCTCGCCCCCGGCTGGTTCATCCACTGGGCCCGCGACGCCACGTTCTTCTGACCCGCGCGGTGAGGCGGCGGCGGAACCGTCAGGTGAGGCCGAACAGGCGCCGAGCGTTGCCGCCGAGCACGAGCGCCTTGTCGGCGTCCGACAGCGACGACTCGACGATCTGCGGCACGAGGTGGCTGATCCGCCGGCCGAGCGGTGGCGAGTAGAGGTCGGTGCCGAACACCACCCGCTCGGCACCGAGCTGCTGCGCGAGCTGTTCGAGGAAGTCGAAGTTGTAGGCGAGGCTCGTGTCCCACAGAAGGTTCGGGCACCGCTCGGCGATCGCGAAGGCCTCGCGCGTCCCCTCGAAGCTGGAGAACGCATCGAGCACGAGCATCGGCAGGTCCGGGAACGCGCGCGCGATCTCCGCGGTCTTCCAGAGCGCCTCGTCGGACGACTCGGTCAGCGCGTGGAGCACCGGGACCATCCCGAGCTCGCCGATCCGCTCCACCGCGCGCGTCACCCAGGGACTGTCCATCGACACGCCCTGGAAGCGGGCGTGGAAGCTGATGCCGACGAGGCCCAGGTCGCGCGCGCACCGGTCGAGCTCGGGGAGGCACGCCTCCTCGAAGATGGGCTCCACCAGCCCGATCGCGACCGGGAAGCGCTCGGGCTCTGCGTCGCGGTACGCGGCGATGCGGTCGTTGACCGCGCGGGTGTCGGCCATGCCGTTCGCGCGTGAGTAGGCGTGGCCCGGGATCACCGCTGCCTGGCGGACCCCACCGGCGTCCATGATGCGGATGCGCTCCCGGCGCTCGGCTTCGAGTGCCGGCGCGTCGCCATCGCCGGTGTACGGCATGAACGAGCGCACCTCGCCGACGTGGTGGTGGCAGTCGAAGATGTCGAAGCGGGCGACGGGGGTCATGGCGCGAGACGTTAGGGCACCGGCAATACGCTTCGGGTCGTGACCGACGACCCGAAGCTGGCGCAGAAGCGGGCGGCCGCGGCTCGCGCGGCCGAGTGGGTGGAGTCGGGGATGACGGTCGGGCTCGGGACCGGCTCGACCGCCGTGTGGGCGATCCGCGCGATCGCCGACGCGCTGCGCGACGGGCGCGTGCGCGACGTCGTGGCCATCCCCACCTCGAACGCGAGCGCGGCCGAGGCGCGGGCGTCGGGTGTTCCGTTGGTGAGCTTCGACGACCACGTGGTGATCGACCTCACGATCGACGGGGCCGACGAGGTCGACCCGCGCCTCGACCTCATCAAGGGCCACGGCGGCGCGCTGCTGCGCGAGAAGGTGGTGGCCCAGGCCACCCGCCGCGAGGTGATCGTGGTCGACGACTCCAAGCCCACACCCCGGCTCGGCACCCGGTGCTCGGTACCCGTCGAGGTGCTGCGCTTCGCGTGCGCGACGGAGCGCGCGTTCCTCGAGTCGCTGGGCGCGGGGGTCGAGCTGCGCGGCGACGGTGCCCGGCCGTTCGTGACCGACGAGGGCAACTGGATCCTCGACGCGGCCTTCGGGCCCATCGACGACCCGCCCCGGCTCGCCGCGCACCTGGACGCGCGCGCGGGGATCGTCGAGCACGGCCTCTTCCTCGGGCTCACGCACGACCTGCTCGTGGCCTCCGACCACGACGTCGACCACCGCCGCCCGTAACCCCTGTTTGGACACTTTGCGGGCCTATGACCCCGCCTTCCGTCCAAACAGGGCTCACTCGAAGAGACGCTTCCACCAACGCCGGAGGCGTTGACGGTCGGGGCGCACCTCGTGGTCGTCGAGGGCTCGGTGCGCGAGCGCGTGGGCCTGGTCCATCAGGTCGCGAGCACCGGAGAAGTCGAAGAAGTCCCGATCGTCGCGTGGAGGTGGCAGCACGACCAGCTCCACCTCCTCCGGCACCCATTGCAGCTCGAGGTCGAACCGTTGGTCCCGCGAGATCGCCATCGACCGCACCACCACGTCCAGCGGCGAGCGCATGGGCCGGTCGCCCAACGGGTCGGACACGTCGAGCACGAAGATCCGGTCGATCGGTCCGGCGAGGGCGTGGGAGATCGGGACGAGGTTCACCACCGCGCCGTCGACGAGGACGGCGTCCGCGAGCCGCACCGGCGGGTAGATCCCGGGGAGCGCGGTGCTCGCGAGCAGGGCCGGCCGCACGAGTCCGGCGGCGAAGACCAGCTCGTTCCCGGACTCGAGGTCGGTGGTGACCACCCGCAGGGGCACGGTGAGCTCGGCGAACGTGTCGGCGATCAGCGTTCCGTCGATGAGGTCGCGCAGCCCTTCGTTGCTGATGAGGTGATCGTCGCGCCGCAGGAGGTTCCACGCCCGGCGGAGGGTCCCGCCGGGGAACACCTGCTCGCTCGTGAGCGCGATCCACACCTCCTCGAGGTGCTCGACGGGCGCGAGGCTCGGATCGGTGGCGACCACCGCCCCGTTCAGCGCGCCGACCGACGTGCCGATCACCACGTCGGGCCGGATCCCGCGCTCGAGCAGGGCCCGCAGCATCCCGACCTGGCTCACACCCTGGTTGCCCCCACCCGAGAGCACGAACGCGGTGCGGGGTTCGCGCGCACGGATCGGGAACACCTTGGCCACGGCCCCATGGTCGCAGGTGCGCCCCGGGATCTCGTGATCGCCCGGGGTCGGCCGCGCTCGACGGGGCCGGTCGACGGGGTCGGTCGAGGGGCCGTGCCCGGGTCAGCACCGAGGCCGCGCGCCGGGTGGAGGCACGGTTTGTCCGGCGTGAAAGGGCCCTGCGTAG
>BTUT01000132.1:0-7610 GCA_045862935.1 Acidimicrobiia bacterium | reverse complement strand
CCTCCGGACGCCAGGCCACCGTGCCCCCGGGCTGGGGTGGCGGCGGGGGCGGCGGAAGCGTCGTGGCGGTTGTCGGCGCCGCGGTGGTGGGCGGGGTCACGGCGGAGGTCGGTGCCGGGGTGGCCTGGCCGGGACGGTGGGCCCGCCGGGCCTCGGCGGCCGTGGCCGGGGCGGTCAGGGAGGCGGACGTCGCGGCCACCACTCCGGCCGCGACGAGGATGAGGGGAAGTCGTCGCACCCCGCGATTCTGCCGGGTCGCTGGTCCGAAACCCGGTCAGCGGGCCTTGGGGAGCCCCAGATGGCGCTCGGCGACGTTGTTGCGGTTGATCTCGCTCGTGCCGCCGTAGATCGTGGTGACCGGGGAGTGGCGCAGGTCGTACTCGATCCAGCCGCCGGCCGCGGCCCCGGGCTCGTGGAACTGCAGCAGGCTCGCGGGGGCCGCGGCTCGGGCGAACCACCCGGCGGCCCGCTGGTACGACTCGGTCGCGTAGATCTTGGCCATCGACCCCTCGAGACCGGGGAGCGCGCCGCTCGCCGCGAGGAACGCGGCCCGCAGCGTGAGCAGGTTCGACACCTCGTTGTCGATCGCGACCCGGGCCATGCGCTCACGCACCACGGGGTCGTCGATCAGCCGCCGCCCACCCTCACCCGACTCGTGCTGCGCCCATTCGCGGAAGTGGCGCAGCAACGGGACGCCGACCCCGGTGCCTCCCATCACCCCGCGCTCGAACGACAGCGCGACCCCCATCACCGCCCAGCCGCCGTCGACCTCGCCGATCCGGCACTCGTCGCCCACCCGCACGTCGTCGTAGAACGTGGCGTTGGTGCGCTCGGTGCCCATCGTGTGCACGGGGTCGATGGTGATCCCGGGCGTGTCCATCGGCAGGAGGAACATCGTGAGGCCCTTGTGCTTCGCGACGTCGGGGTTGGTGCGCGTGAGCAGCAGGATCCACCTCGCCTCGTGGGCCATGGTCGTCCACATCTTCGTACCGTTGATCACCCACTGGTCCCCGTCGCGCACGGCCCGGGTCGCGGCGGCGGCGACGTCGGAGCCGGAGTCGGGCTCGCTGTAGCCGAGCGCCACGAGCGTCTCCCCGGTGAGCAGCTGCGGGAGCACCACCGATCGGTGGAAGTCGTTGCCCACGTGCGCGACGACCCCCGCGACCATGAGCGCCATGCTGAGGCCGTCGACCGGCGCCCCGGCCTTCTCGAGCTCGTTGAAGAGCATCCACAGCTCGACGGGATCGCCCTTGCCGAGGCCCGGCACCGCGCGCTCGAGGTAGCCGCGCGCCGCGAGCGCGCGGTTGAGCTCGTAGCTGTTGAACGTGCCGGTGCGGTGCTGGCGGTCGGTCACCTCCGAAGTGACGACCTCACGGACGATCGCGCGGATCTCGTCGCGATACGCCTCCATCTCCGGGCTCAACGCGAAGTCCACACCCCACCTCCCTCACGCGTGTACCGCGTGCGTCGCGCGCGCCGCCGCGTCACGGGCCGAAGAGCCGATCGCTCAGGTCCAGGCACTCGCGTGCCGGATCTCCGCCCACCAGCGCCCAGCCGCGCGCCCGCCGGAAGGAGAGCTGGATGTCGTACTCCTCCGAGTAGCCGTACCCGCCGTGCACGTGGAGGCTGCGATCGGTCGCCAGCGCCGACGCATCGGTTGCGAACAGGAACGCCATCGACGCGAGCGTCTCGAAGTCGGTGACGTCACAGAGATCCACGTCGACGACCCCGGGCTCGCCGAGGTCGCCCGCCCACGCAGCCTTGGCGGCGAGCAGGTGCGCGCCGTCGATGACGATCGGCAGATCGGCGAGCTGCTGCTGCAGCGCCTGGAACGAGCCGATCGGTCGACCGAACTGGTGACGCTCGCGCACGTAGTCGAGCGCGAGGTCGAGCGCGCGGCGCGCCACGCCCGTGAGCGCCGCGGCAGTCAGCGTCTGCCACTCGGCGCGCGCGCGGGCGAACGCGGCCCGAGCGCGGTCACCGGACGCGAGCACGGTGGCCCCCATCGACGAGCCGGTCGCGCGGTCGGCGATCGGCATCGACCCGTGGTTGCGGGGAGCCGTGCCGGGCGGTTCGTCGCGGACCAGCACGAGGTCGTCACCCACGAGACCCACCACCACGGTGGCGACCGCGCCGCTCGGCACCAACGGCCACCGGTCGGCGCCGCTCGGCGCGGGACGGACGGCGAGCGTGGCGATCTCCTCTCCGCTCGCGACCGCGTCGGACACGGCGTCCACGCCCGCGAGCAGGCGGGCGGCCACGACGTGGTCGACGAGCGGCACCGGCGCGATCGCGCGCCCGAACGCGTCGGCCACCACGGCGAGGTCGCCCAGACCGGCACCGCCGCCCGCGGGCTCCGGGAGCCCCATCGAGGGCGCGCCCAGGTCGGCCACACGGGCCCAGAGCCCGGCGTCGAACCCGAGGGGCTCCGCGGCGCGCACCGTGCTCACCGGGCACTCCCGCCGGAAGAAGCCCGAGAAGAGCTCGTCGATCGCGCGCTGGTCGTCGGTGAGGTCGAGCAGCATCGGCGTCACGCTATTCGACCGGGCAAGATGGCGGACCAGCCGGACCGGCGAGCCGGCGCGAGCCCGAACGGGCGGGAGCGGGTCGGAGCACGTCGAGCGAGTCGGAGCACGTCGAGCGAGTCGGAGCGAGTCGGGAGGGGGCGCCGGGTGCTGGCACGAGAGAACCTGTTGCCGAACGCGGTCGCGCGGTGGGCGAGCACCACGCCCGACACCGTCGCGCTCGAGCTGGTGGGCGGTCCCCGGCTGACCTACGCCGAGCTGCACGACGCGGGGCTGAGGTGGGCCGGAGCGCTCCTTCGAGTCGGCGTCGAGCGCGGCCACCACGTGGCGACGATGGTGTCGCCCGAGCTCACCGCGCACTTCGCGATGCTCGGGGTGGGCTGGGTGGGGGCGGTCGAGGTGCCGCTGAACACGGCGTACCGCGGCCAGACCCTGCACCACGCGCTCCACCTCACCGACGCCACGACCGTCGTGTGCAGCGCGGAGTTCGTCGAGCGCATCGCCGAGGTCGCGGGCGACCTCCCGAAGCTCGAGACCGTGGTCGTGGTGGACGGCACCGCGCCGCGCGGCGCGTTCCCCGGCCGGGTCGTCGACGGCACCGCGTTCCTCGACGGCGTCGCGCCGGCGACCGGGCTCCCCGGCCCCGAGTACCACCACATCAGCACGCTGCTGCTCACCTCGGGCACCACGGGTCCGTCGAAGGCCGTCGTGCTGCCGTGGGCCGGCGTGTTCCAGATGTGGTCGTGGGTGCCCGACGACGCGCTGCTCCCCGGCGAGGGCCTCTTCATCGCGATGCCGCTGTTCCACAACTCCGGACGCTCGGGGTTCAACAGCTGCATGGCGCGCGGCGGGCGCTACGTCACGCGCGCGAAGTTCAGCGGCACGTCGTTCTGGGACGACGTGCGCGCCACCGACTGCCGGGTGGGCGCGCTCGTCGGGCCCATGACCCACCTCCTGTACGCCGCGCCGCCGCGTGCCGACGACGCCGACAACCCGCTGCGCGCGGTGGTCATCGGCCCGATGATCCCCGAGATGGCCGACTTCGAGCGGCGCTTCGGCGTGCGGGTCGCCACCTGCTACGGCCAGACCGAGATCGGTGCCCCGCTCGCCACCGGCTGGGACCACGGCCCGTGGGCCGGCTGCGGCAAGCCGCGCACCGACTACCCCTGGACCGAGTGCGCGCTGGTGAACGAGCTCGACGAGCCGGTGGCGCCCGGCGAGGTGGGCGAGCTCGTGGTGCGCACGCGGGAGCCGTGGGCGTTGAACGCGGGCTACTACAACATGCCCGAGGCGACCGCCGAGGCGTGGCGCAACGGCTGGTTCCACACCGGGGACGCCTTCCGCTGCGACGAGGACGGCTGGTACTACTTCGTCGACCGCATGCGCGACACGATCCGCCGGCGCGGGGAGAACATCTCCAGCTTCGAGGTGGAGAACGCGGTGCTGGAGTTCCCCGGCGTGGTCGAGTGCGCGGCGGTCGGCATCCGCACCCCCTTGGGCGACGACGAGGTCATGGCCGCGGTCATCGTGGGCGACGCCGACGCGTTCGACCCGGCGGCGCTCGTCGGGTTCCTCGAGACGCGCATCGCGACGTTCATGGTGCCGCGCTACGTCGAGGCGATGGACGACTTCCCCCGCAACGCGACGACCGGGCGCGTCCGCAAGCACGAGCTGCGCGCGCGAGGCGTCACCACGACCACCTGGGACCGGCTGGCCGACACCTGAGCGCCGCGAGACGCGGACGGCTCAGGAGCCCTGACCGAAGACCGGGTCGCGCTTCTCGAGGAAGGCCTGGACCGCTTCGCGGTGGTCCGCGGTCTCGAAGGTGAGCGCCTCGAGGGCGACGGCGAGGTCGTAGATGCGGTTCACCCGGTCCTCGAGCTCCTTGTTGACGAGACGCTTGTTGAACCGGATCGCGATCTGGGCACCCGCGACCAGCCGCTCGGCCATGGCCATCGCGGCCGCCTCGAGCTCCTCGGGAGGGACGACGTGGTTCACGAGGCCGATGCGCTCCGCCTCGGCCGCACCGAGCAGGTCGCCGGTCATGAGGTACTCCTTCGCCCGGCTCATGCCCACGAGCATCGGCCAGAGCACCGGACCCCCGTCACCGGCCACGATCCCCGCCTTCACGTGGGGGTCGCCGATGCGCGCGCCCTCGGCCATGTAGACGACGTCGCAGAACAGCGCGAGCGTCGCGCCGAGCCCGATCGCGGGACCGTTCACCGCGGCGATCATCGGCTGGCGCACCGCGAGGATCGAACGGGCCATGCGCACCGATCCGGTCAACAGGCCCGGATGCCCGTCCTCGTAGCCGCCGCGCTCGAGGTTGGCCTCCATCTGCGAGAAGTCGGCGCCGACGCAGAACGCCTTGCCGGCGCCGGTGAGCACGACGACGTCGACGTCTTCGTCGCGCTCGATCTTCGTGTACAGCTCGCCCAGCTCGTCGTGCATCACCAGGTCGAGGGCGTTCATCCGGTCGGGTCGGTTGAGCGTGACCCTCAGGATGCGGCCCTGGAGCTCGGTGGCGATGGTCTGGAAGCCGTATCGGTCGGCCATGGGTCCCCCTTCGGAGGCGTCGGTCAGAACGGTGAGGGCAGCCGCGGGATCGGGCACGCGACCACGACCGGTGAGCTCGCCGCGCAAGCCTCGCGCACGGCGGGCCCGAGCTGCTCCGGTCCGGGGACGGCAACCGCATCGACGCCGAACGCGCGCGCGAGAGCAACCCAGTCGGGGTTGCGCAGCTGCGTACCGATCTCGCGCCCGCCGAAGCGCTCGCGCTGGTCGCGGTTCGAGTTGCCGTACGCGCCGTCGTCGAAGACCACGGTGACCGTGGCGATGCCGTACTGGGCCGCGGTGGCCATCTCGGTGGCCGTGAACAGGAAGCCGCCGTCGCCCACGATCGCCACCACCGGCCGGTCGGGTCGGCCCACCTTCGCCCCGAGTGCGGTGGGGTACGCGAAGCCCAGCGTGCCCATGAACGACGACGGGAGATAAGTGCGCGGCTCGTGGACCCGCAGGTGCATGTGGCACATGTAGCCCACGGTCGTGGTGTCGGGAACCACGATCGCGTCCTCGGGGATCGCGTCGCGCAGCGTCTCGACGATGCCGGCCGCCGGGCCGATGGCGCGCAGCTGCTCCTCGACGGCCGCGCGCGTCGCGGTGACCTCGGCCCCCCGATCCGCGCGCGTCGACGCGACCGCGTCGAGCGCGTCGCGCAGGTCCGCGAGCGTGAGCGCGGCGTCACCGGCCAGCGGCACCTCCACCGTGGCGTTGCGCCCGATCTCGTCGGGATCCACGTCGATCTGGACGATGCGCGTGTGCGGACCGAACCCGAAGCCCTGGAGCCGGGTGCCCACGGCGAGCACCACGTCGGCCGCGTCGAGCACCGGGCGGAGGCGGGGGTTGTTCCACATCGTGCCCACGACCAGTGGATGGCGGTCGTCGATGCTCCCCTTGCCCTCGCGGGTGGTGACCACCGTCGCTTGCAACACGTCGGCGACCTGGGCGAACGGCGCCGAAGCGTCGCCGAGCACCACGCCGCCGCCACCGATCAGCAGCGGTCGCTCCGCTGCGGCGAGCAGCGCCGCCGCGCGGGCGACGTGCTCGCCGGCGGCCGCCTCGGCCTCGCGCGGCGCCGGGGCCAGCACCGCAGCAGTGCCCGTCTCCATGAACGCCTCGGGCGGAGCCTCCACGTGCGTCGGTCGCGGGCGCCCCGAGCGCATCCGGCGGAACGCCTCGTGGATCGCGCCGGGGAGACCGTCGGGCTCGAGCACGCGCGTGGCCCACTTCGTGACGGGTCGGACGAGGTCGAGCTGGTCGTGGACGTCGTGGAGCAGCCCCCGTGCTTGCCCGATCCCGGCCCGGTTCACCTGCCCGGCGAGCAACAGCACCGGCGACGAGCAGGCGTACGCCGTGGCGAGGCCGGCGCCGGCGTTGTAGACGCCCACCCCGGGAACGACGCTCGCGACGCCCGGACGTCCGGTGGCCCGGGCGAAGCCGTCGGCCATGTAGGTGGTGGCCTGCTCGTGGCGGGTCGTGATCCAGCGCAGGTCGGCGCCGTGGAACGCGTCCAGCAGGTACATGGTCTGGTCGCCCGGCAGGCCGAACACCACGTCGACCCCCTCGGCGGCCAGCTGGGCGACGGCGAGCTCGCCGCCGGTGAGTTCTCCAGGCATCTTTGATACATTATCAAAGCCATGGGACGGGTCGCCGACCTCCAGCAGCGCTCACCAGGCACCCTCGAGCGCCGGACGACCGGCGAGCTGGTGGCCGAGCACGTCCGGCGGCTGATCTTCGCGGGGACCCTGCGCCCCGGCGACCGGATCCCCCAGACCGAGATCGCCGGCGAGCTCGGCGTGAGCCGGCTCCCGGTGCGCGAGGCGGTGATCGAGCTCGCCCGCGACGGCCTCGTGACGATGGCGCCCCACAGCGGAGCGTTCGTCGCGCCGTTCGACGCGGAGGTGCTGCGCCACCACTTCGAGATCGTGGGGCTCGTGCAGGGGATCGCCGCCGAGGCGCTGGTCGAGGCGCCCGATCCCGCCGTGCTCACGCAACTCGACGCACTCGTGACCGACATCGACCGCGCGGCCGATGCCGGCGACGCGGGCGCGGTCCACGACACCACCATGGAGCTCCTGCGGTGCGTGAACCTCGCCGGGGGGTCGGCGCGCCAGCAGGCGGTGCTGCGGGCGCTCGCCCGCATGCTCCCCACGGGCTTCTTCACCGAGGTGCCCGGCGCGCTCGAGTCGGAGCGGCGCGGCGCGCACCACCTCGTCGACGCCGTGCGCTCGGGCTCGCGCGCCGCGGTGCGCACGGCCTGCGTGGAGGTGCAACGGGCGCACGGCGAGCTCGTCGTCGATCACCTCCGCCGGCAGGCCGTGCTGCGCGACGACCCGTCCCGTCCCGATCCCGGAGTCGGACCCGGGGCCGGGCACGACCCGTCCCGTCCCGACCCCGATCCCGGTCACCCCGGCCCCGGTCCCTGAGCCGTGGACCTGCGCTTCGAGCCCGATGTCGAGCGGTTCCGCGCCGAGGTGCACGCATACCTCGACGCGGCCATGCGACCCGACGCGGTGGGCGCGCACG
>BTUT01000131.1:0-7660 GCA_045862935.1 Acidimicrobiia bacterium | reverse complement strand
ATCCTCCACGGGTTCACCGGTCACGCGTGGCAGGCCGATCACCCCGCCCAGCGGCTCGCCGCGACGCACCGGGTCGTCGCGCTCGACCAGCGCGGACACGGGGACTCCGACTGCGCCGATCTCTACGGGACGAGGCCGATGACGGACGATCTCGTCGCGTTCCTCGACGCGCTCGGTATCGAGCGGGTGGATCTCGTGGGCCACTCGCTCGGCGGCATCGTCGGGCTGTGCACGGCTGCACTCCACCCCGCGCGTGTGGCTCGCCTCGTGCTCGGCGACATCGGTCCGGAGCCGGCCGCCTCGGGCGTCGCGCGCATCCAGCGCAACGTCGCCTCGCGCGACGTGTTCCGCACGGTCGACGACGCGTTCGACCTGCAGGTCGCACTGAACCCGACCGCCGACCCCGCGGCCCTGCGACACCGCGTCGAGCACAACCTCGTGGAGCAGCCCGACGGCACCTTCACGTGGAAGTACTCCCGCACACTGCGCGACGGCACCGCCCGGCACGACAACTTCGCGCCCGACGAGCTGTGGGCGTGCTTCGCGGCCGTCGACGTACCGGTGATGATCCTGCGGGGCGAGCACAGCGACATCCTCTCGGACGAGATCGCACAGCGAATGCTCGCCACGAACCCCCGGGCGCGGCTCGTCGTCGTCCCCGGCGCCGGGCACAGCATCGCGACCGACGCCCCGGACGCGGTGGCCGACGCCCTCGTGGACTTCCTTTCCTGATTCCCGGAGGGACTCCTGGTCCGACCGTTCGCGAGAGCCCGCGGGGGTCAGGCCGTGCGGAACGTCGCGCCCTGGGAGTTGAAGAAGAACCCACCCGTGGTGACGAGCGCGGTCTCCGCACCCGGGGTCTGGCGCTCGCCCGCCTCGCCGCGCAGCTGCACCACCGCTTCGCGGATGTGACCCGAGCCGCGGGTGGCGCCCTCCGACAGCGACCCGCCGTGCGGGTTCAGCTGGACGCGTCCGTCGATCAGGACCCGGTTCGACGCGTGGTCCCAGTGCTCCTCCACGAACCGGCCGGCCTCGCCCGGCCCACACCAGCCCGCGTTCTCGATCCACGCGGCGGTGATCACCGTGAACCCGTCGTACGGGCAGTAGACGTCGACGTCGTCGATCCAGAAGTCGCTCTTGGCCCGGAGCTGCTCGATCACCACGTGCTGGCCGTGGTGGTGCAGTCCGGGAAGCTGGTCCTCGTCGTTGGGTGTGACGAGGCCCACCGACGTGGCGTGCACGAGCACCGGCGGTCGGGGAAGCGAGCGGGCCCGCTCCGCCCCGGTGACGACGAACGCGTCCGCCCCGTCGACCGGCAGATCCATGTCGAGCATGCCCAGGGGCTCGCGGATCATGCGCGCCGCGTCGTAGTCGTCCATCGTGAGCGGCACCCGCATCGCGGCGAGGGGGTTGCGCAGCGCGTTGGTGCGCATGTTCACCGCGAGGCGCCCGAACACCTCGCGCGAGACGCCGTACTCCGCGAGGTAGCGGCTCGCCCACGCCGCGTAGCCCGCAGCGTTGGCGATGCTCTCGGGCACGTTGGCGACCCCGCCCGTGAGGTGCCGGCGGAAGGGGTCGTTCGCGGCCTGGCGCGACGCCCACGGCAGCCGGAGGTACGGGTACACGATCAGCGCGGCGTCGCACGCCCCGCTGAACACCGCGTGCACCGCGTCGTTGAACGCGAACATCGCCACCGGGGCCGGACGGGAGAAGTGGGTGACCCGCGGGAGGCCCAGCGCGGAGGCCACGACGTTCGGGCCGGGACCGCCGGGCTCACCGGGCACCACGACCCCGTCGATGTCGGCCGCGCTCAGCCCCGCGTCGCGGACCGCGGCCACCGCCGCGTCGCACGCGTTGGCCAGTGCGGTCCGGTCGCTCGACCGCGAGAAGCCGGTGCTGCCGACACCCACCACCGCCACCTGGTCCTTCACCGGATTGCGCGCCCGGCTCACGATGGAGGCGTCTCCGCACCCGTGCTCGTGACGCGAAAGGCGGGGAACGGGACCCGGTTGCGTTCGATCCACACCAGCTCCACCCGGGCGCCGATGGCGAGCGCGTCGGGCGGCGAATCGACCGCGGTCGACGTGAAGCGCAGCCCCGGCTGCTCGTCGAGCTCGACGGTCACGACCGGATGCGGCGCGGCGGCGTAGTCCACCCCGGCCGCGGGTGGACCCTGGTGCAGGCGGATCGCGAGGTGGATCGTCCCCTGGCCGCTCACCGGCTCGGTGCCGATCTCGGTCGACCAGCACCGTGGGCAGAGGGGCCGGGGCGGCAGGAAGCGGTGGCCGCACGCGCCGCAGCGGCACACCCGCAGCTCGCGGGCGAGCCAGCCACGGTAGAGGGCCGCGGTGTCGCGGTCGACCACCAGCGGCGCGTACGCGTCGACGAGCTCGGAGTCGCGGCAATCGGTGGCGCTCATGCCCTCAGCCTGGATCAGGAGAGCACCTCGGCGCCAAACCCGGCGAGCAGGTCGCAGTACTCGCGACGGCTCCGGGCGGGGAGATGGACCGAGCACATGGTCACGCCGGTCGCGGCGAGGTCGGATACGACCTCCCGGAACGCACCGGTGTCCCAGCCGGAGGTTCCGAAGGCGTCCACGCCCGTCGGTGCGAACATCACGTCGGACAGGCGCCGCCCGGTCTCGGCTTCGAGCGCGCGCGCCTCGTCGAGACGGGCCGCGAGCTCGCTGGCGGTGAGCAGCGCGGGGGTGTGACGCCTCGTCGCGTGGCTCGCGGGGTTGGGGAACGGCATCCACCCGTCGCCGTGCTCGACCGCGCGACGCAGAGCCCGGCGCGAGTTCCCTCCGATCCAGATCGGGGGGTGGGGCGCCTGCGCGGGTCGGGGCAGCATCGTGTGTCGAGCACCCGATGCCGCCACGTCGACCGGTGCCCCGGTCCAGACGGCCTTCATCGCGACGAGTGCCGCGTCGCAGCCCAGGATGAGCCGGCCGCTCGACAGCACGTCGAGGGTGAGCGCGGTCTTCGCGAGCACGTAGGGGTTGTGGTAGGGGACGACGCAGAGGTTGGTGAGCACGCGCAGGTGCGTGGTCGCAGCCGCGGCGACGGCGAGGGTGACGAACGGGTCGAGCGCGTGGTGCCCGCCGCTGGCGAGCCACACGTCCTCGGGGATCGGGTGCTCGGTGACGAACACCGCGTCGAACCCCGCGGCCTCCGCGGCGCGGGCCACGGCGGCCACACCCTCTGCGGAGGCGAATTCATCGCCCTTGTCCACTTGATCCGTCTGGAGGGAGGCGCAGTACCGCACGCCCCTCCCTACCATGCCGAGGCGATGCCGGGAAACCTCGACGGTGTGCATAGAATGCGCGCGAGAACCGGTTCCAATTCTGAGCGCGGCTCGGGGGTCTCAAGGGGGCAATCGGCGTGCCGGGAGATGGTTCCGCATCCGGCGATGCGAAGATCACGGCCCGGGGTGTGGAGCGCACGTTCGGTGGTGACGCCGGGGAGGTGCACGCGCTCGGCCCCCTCGACTTCGAGATCGCCGACGGTGAGTTCGTCTGCATCGTCGGCCCCTCGGGCTGCGGCAAGTCGACGATCCTGCGCATCGTCGCAGGCTTGATCCGGCCGAGCGCGGGAACGGTCGAGATCCACACCCGCAGCGAGCACAACCCGACCGCCATGGTGTTCCAGGAGTACTCGATCTACCCGTGGAAGACCGTCCTCGAGAACGTGCGCTTCGGCCTCGACGTGTCGGGGGTCTCGAAGCGCGAGGGGAACCAGCGAGCGCGCGAGTACCTCAAGAAGCTCGGCCTCGCCGATCGTGAGCGCGCCCGGCCCGAGACGCTCTCGGGGGGGATGAAGCAGCGCGTCTCGATCGCGCGGGCGCTGGCGGTCGAGCCCGAGATCCTCCTCATGGACGAGCCGTTCGCCGCACTCGACGCACAGCTGCGCACCGTGCTCCAGGAGGAGCTGCTCAACCTGTGGCAGGCGGACCGGCGCACGGTGCTGTTCATCACCCACAGCCTCGAGGAGGCGATCCTGCTGGGCGACCGCGTCGTCGTGATGTCGGCCCGGCCGGGGAAGGTGCTCGCCTCCGTCGAGGTGCCGTTCCCCCGACCCCGCCACGCGGACATCCGCACGACCGCCGAGTTCGCACAGCTCCAGGGCACGTTGTGGGAGATGCTGCGCGCCGAGGTCGAGGCGTACCTCGCCGAGCAGATGGGGGTCGAGCCGGAGGTGACCCATGGCTGAGTCGGCCCCGCCTGCGGTCGCGTCCGGCCCCGCGCCCGAGGCCGGCAGGCCGGGTGTGGTGCTGCGCCAGCCCGGGCGGCTCGAGGAGAACCCGCGCGCGCATCGCCGGCGCCGGCGCGCGCTCGAGATCAGCCTCGCGATCGGGGTGCCGATCGCGCTGCTCGTGCTGTGGGAGGTCGCGTCCACGCGCGGGTGGATCGACCGGCGCCTCTACCCGTCGCCGACCGACATCATCGACGAGACCCGCACCCAGTTCGATCAGCAGGACCGGTGGCACGACGTGTGGGTCAGCACGCGGCGCGTGCTGCTCGGCTACTTCTGGGGTGCCGCCCTCGGGCTGGCGTTCGGGTACATCATGGGGATCTCGCGCCTCCTGCGCGCCGCGCTCGAACCCACGCTGAACGCGCTGTACACCGTGCCGAAGCTCGCGATGCTGCCGCTCTTCCTGCTCATCTTCGGGTTCAAGGAGCGTCCGGTGATCGCGGTGATCGCGGTCACGGTCTTCTTCTTCGTCTGGATCCAGTCGATGGCCGCGGTCGTCGCGGTGCCCGAGGGCTTCCGCGAGGCCGCGGCGAGCTTCGGGACGAACCGCTGGCAGCTCTTCCGCCACGTGCTGCTGCCGGCATCGCTGCCCCAGGTGTTCGTGGGCCTCCGGGTCGCCGCCGGCGTGGCGGTGCTGACGCTCATCGGCGTGGAGTTCGTGTTCGCCCCCGGCGAGGCCGGCATCGGCTACGTCATCAACCAGGGCCGTCTGGTCCTGCTGCCGCGCCAGACCTACATGGGCATCATCATCGCCGCGCTCATGGGCGTGATCTTCATCGCTATCGTCAAGTTGGTCGGCCGGCTGCTCACGCCGTGGGCGCCGCGCGATTCCGAGGTCAGCCAGGCCTGACCCGGCCTCAGCAATCCCCCCGAACAAGGAGCATGTCACGTGCAGTCACGATGGAAGCGGCGAGGCGCAGTGCTCGCCGTCGTCACCGCGATGGCGATCGTCGCCACCGCGTTCCTCCCTGTCGCCGCGGGCGCGCAGTCCAGCAGCGGCAAGGTGAAGGGCTGTGGGGCTGACTCGGTCACCGACCCGGCCGACCTGAGCCAGAAGCGCAAGCCCGCACGGTGCGACTCGGGCGCGCCGGCGCCGAAGCCGCTGAAGGAGATGACCGATCTCACGGTCTCGTCCAGCTTCAAGCTCGAGTTCATCGCGCCGCTGCTGCTCGCCATGGCGTTCGGCGAGTTCGCCAAGGAGAACCTCAACGTGGAGCTGGTGAACGTGCGGTTCTCCGATGCGGTGCCCCAGCTCGCGAACGGTCAGATCGACGTCGCGGTGGGCGGCATCGAGGGAGCGTTCTTCAACGCGGCCCAGCAGGGGCTCCCGCTGAAGATGACCCAGGGGAACTACTTCCCGCCCGACGCCGGCAACCGGACCGTCGACCAGACCGGGATGTGGTGCCTCTCGAGTCTCTTCAAGGACCCGGCCAAGCCCAAGCCCAAGGAGCTCGTGGGCAAGCGCCTCGGCTCCGCCGTCGGCCCGGCGAGCACCTCGATGTACTACGTCCAGGAGATGGGTCTCGACGAGAAGACCAAGGTCTCCGAGATGCAGGTGACCACGATCCCGTCGACCGACATGATCACCGCGATGAAGAACGGCAACCTCGACTGCGCGATCCTGCTCGACCCGCTGTGGACGACCGTCGCCAACGACCCGGCGTTCACCCTGGTCGCCACCCAGACCCCGGGTGAGCCCCTCGGTGGGTACTTCTACGGCAAGAGCCTCCTCGAGGACGATCGTGCGGCGGGTGTGGCCTTCGCGCGGGCGATGAACCGCACGATCAACACCTACCTCACCGGCGACTACCACCAGAACCCGCAGGTGATGGAGGCGCTGTCGAAGGCCATCAACCAGCCGGTAGCCAACATCCAGCGGACCCCGGCACTCGTGTTCGACTGGGAGATCCGCGAGGGCACCGGTGAGCGGGTCCAGGACGTGTTCCGCGACCTCGGCGTGATCACCTACGCGAAGAACGTGAAGGACAAGAAGCTCTTCGACCGCAGCTACTACCTCGAGGCCGTCGGCCAGAAGGCCAAGGGCTGACCCTTCCTGCACCAGGAGGACGTTCGAACGTGGCGGGGGCTCCGGGCGGGGCCCCCGCCACGCGTCTCGGCCGGGATGTGCGAACATCGCGCGCATGATCGAGGACACGGTCGTGCGACGCACCTACCGCGTGATCTCGGGCGACGGGCACCTCGAGATCCCGCCGGAGCCGTGGATCCGCCACGTCCCCGAGGAGCACCGTGACCGCGCGCCGCGCCTCGTGCCGTTGCGCGAGGGCGGACACGGATGGGTCGTCGAGGGCAGCCCGCTCATCCACAACGGGCAGAACGTGGCCGCCGGCCGACCGGTGAAGGTCCGCAACGCGTCCTACTGGGACGACGACGGCCGCGCCGTCCCCGGCACCGGTGATGCGGTGCAGCGGCTACGAGAGCAGGACGAGGACGGGCTCGATGCCGAAGTGCTGTACCCGCCCGTGTTCATCAGCCGCTTCATCGAGAACATCGAGGACCGAGAGGCGTACGTCGCGATGGTGCGCGCGTACAACGACTTCCTCGTCGAGGACTTCTGCTCGGTCGCGCCCGACCGCCTCCTCGCGAACGCGATCATCCCGTCGAGCGGCCTGGAGGACGCGGTCGCCGAGCTGAAGCGGGTGAGCGCACTCGGCGCGGCCGCGGTCTACCTCTCGTCGTTCCCGGCGGGCGGTGGCGAGCCCAGCCCCGAGGACGACGGGTTCTGGTACGCCGCGCTCGAGCTGGGGATGCCGATCGCGTTGCACGCCGGTCTCGGCGTCCGGGGCAACCCTCTGCTGGCCGAGTCCGCGAGGGGCCGGTTCTCGCTCGAGTGGTCGATGCTCGGCCGGACGAACAACGTCGCGATCGTGGGGATCGTCCGCATGGTGCTCGGCGGGGTCTTCGATCGCATCCCCGAGCTCCGGCTGTACTTCGCGGAGTCCAACGCGAGCTGGATCCCGAGCGCGCTCTTCATGGTCGATGACTCCTACGGCGTGTTCAAGGACTGGTACGGCGTCGATCTCGCCCTGAAGCCGAGTGAGTATGCGTGGCAGCACTGCCACTTCGGGATCGTGCGCGACCCGGTGGCGATGCAGATGAAGGATCTGCTCGACCTCGACCACGTCATGTGGGGTTCCGACTTCCCGCACTCGGTCGGGTCGTTCCCCGAGAGCCGCGGATGGCTCGACGAGATCTTCGCGCCGTGCAGCGCGGAGGAGCGCCACCGGGTGCTGGTCGACAACCCGTGCCGGTACTTCGGCCTCGATCCGGATGGGGTGCTCACGCCCACCCCGACCTGAACCCACCCCGACCCGTCGGACCGACGAACAGGAGTCCGCAATGCCCGAACGCACCACCTACGCGCCCGGCACCCCGAGCTGGGTCGACATCGG
>BTUT01000130.1:0-7680 GCA_045862935.1 Acidimicrobiia bacterium | reverse complement strand
GATGCCCGACCTCACGCGCACCGGCATCGTGGAGTCCGCCGGGCGCGCGTTCACGTCGGCCGGGGTCACCCACTCCGACGTCGATCTGCTGTCCGTCTACGACTGCTACACGATCACCGTCCTCCTCACGCTGGAGGACGCGGGGTTCTGCGCGAAGGGTGACGGCGGTCCGTTCGTCGCCGATCACGACCTCACGTTCGCCGGCGACCTGCCGTGCAACACGCACGGTGGCCAGCTCTCGTACGGCCAAGCCGGCCTGGCCGGTGGCGCCAGCCACGTCACCGAGGCCGTGGTCCAGCTCCGTGGCGCGGCGGGGGACCGCCAGGTCGACGACTGCGCGCTCGCGTTCGTCAACGGCAACGGCGGGGTCCTCGCCGAGCAGTGCTCACTCGTCCTGGAGCGCGCCGGATGACCACCGAGCACCCGCCCCGACCGGTGCCCGAGATCACCGGGTACGGTGCGCCGCTGTGGGCGGCTGCTCGCGAGCACCGACTCGTGCTCCAGCGCTGCACCCGCTGCGGTCGGGTACAGCACCCGCCGCACGCGTGGTGCACCGCTTGCCTGCACGACGGGCTGGACTTCGTCGACGCGACCGGCTGGGGAACCGTGTACTCGTTCACGGTGGTGCGGCGCACCCCGAACCCCGCGTTCGCGGCGCGGGTGCCGTACGTGGTCGCGCTCGTGGACCTCGACGACGGCGTGCGCACCTGCACCAACGTGGTGGGCTGCGCGCCGGAGACGGTGCACGTCGGCCAGCGCGTGCGGGTGTGCTTCGAGGATGTCGACGACACCCACACCGTGGTCCTGTTCACTCCCGACGACTGACACCCGACGACGGAAGCGAGGCTCGACCGGCATGGACATCGGCATCTACCTCGACGGCCGCAACCCGCCCCAGTGGGCGCGGCCCTGGACCGAGCACTACGCCCGAACCCTCGAGCTCGTCGAGGAGGCGGAGCGCCTCGGCGCGGCCTCGGTGTGGCTCTCCGAGCACCACTTCTTCGAGGACGGCTACCTGCCCCAGCCCCTCACCTTCGCGGCCGCGATCGCGGCGCGCACCACCAGGATCCGCATCGGCACCGCGGTGCTGCTGGCCGCTCTCCGCCACCCGGTGCAGCTCGCCGAGGAAGCGGCGATCGTCGACATCCTCAGCGGCGGCCGACTCGACCTGGGGGTGGGCCTCGGCTACCGGATCCCGGAGTACGAGGGCTTCGGCCGGACGTTCGACCGGCGCTTCGCCCAGACCGAGGCGTGCCTTCGCGAGGTGCTGCGCCTCTGGGACGAGGGCGGGGTCACGCCCGGCCCGGTGCAGCGCCCGATGTCGATCTGGGGTGGCTTCTTCGGGCCCCGGGGTGCCCGCCTCACCGGTGAGCTCGGCGCCGGGCTGCTCGCGCTCGACCCGGCGCTCATGGGGCCCTACCGCGAGGGGCTCGCAGCGGGCGGCCACGACCCGGCGTCGGCGCGGTGCGCGGCCGTGGTGAACCTCGTGCTCGCCGACGACCCCGAAGCCGCGTGGCCCCGGATCCGGCCGCACCTGTCGTACCAGTGGGACTCGTACAACCGCTACGGCGCGGAGGGCACCGGCCAGGCCGCGCCGAGTCCGATCGATCCCGATCGGTGGCGCGCGCCGGGGAAGGACGGCTCGCCGCCGCGCTTCGGCGTCTTCACGCCCTCGGAGGCCGCCGCGCACATCCGCGCGCTCTCCGCCGACGTACCGGCGGTGCAGGTCTACCTGTGGGCCCGCATCCCCGGTCTCGACGACGATCTCGTCGAGCGCCACGTGACGCTCGCGGCCACGGAGCTACGCCGGCTCCTCGCCTGAGGCGGGAGCCACCCGCGCGGCCGGCGGCGAACCCCGGGCGGGAATCACGCCTGGCCGCCCGGACTCCGGGACCCAGTCGTAGACCACCGCCGTCTTGCAGATGAGGTCCTGGAGGCTCCGGTTGCGACGGTGGAACAGCGCGACGAGAAGACCCGGGTAGAAGAGCGCGCAGAGGAACGCTCGCCAGAGCGCGCCCCGGGGCTTGATCGAGGTGCCGTCGGCGCGCACCACGCGCAGACCCATGAGCTGCTTGCCCACCGTGCGCCCCGTGGAGCCCCACCCGAGCGCGAGGTAGATGACGAGCACGACGAAGATCGCCAACCCCGAGAACCACCCGGGAGGGACCGGGATCTGGACCCGGCTCGAGACGAACAGGTCGTACAGCACGTGGGCGAGCGCACCGATCACGAGGTAGATCAGGAACGCGATGCCCACGTCGGCCGCGTCGGCGAGTCCGCGCGACGCGATGCCGGCGCGCTGGCCCTGGAGCGCCTGCGCCCGCTCGTTGCGGATCCGCCGGCTCACCGCATCTCCCTGGGCACGCGGATCTCCTGGCCGTACACGTCGTAGCCCTCGAGCACGAGGTCGCGGGGCCCCTTGCGCCGGAGGAGCTTGTCGACCACCCGGGCCGCGAACAGGTCGAGGCCCATCACCTGCACCCGGATGGCGTCGACGGTCTCCCCCGCGAGACCCGTGGTGGAGTCGCGCACGATCGACCCGATGTCGATGCCGGCCACGATGCCGTCGAGGTCCACCTTCTGGACGATCGCGTCGACGTCGACCTGATCGACGATCGCCCCGATGTCGACCTTCGCGAGGATGCCGTCGATGTCCACCTCGTCGATCACGTCGTTGATCGGGATCCGATCGATCAGCGCGGCGATGTCGATCTGGTCGAGCACCGTGGTCACGACCTGACCGAGCACCGCCTGGAGCGCGGCCGCGGCCTGCTCGCGGTTCAGCTCCCCGCGGCGCCGCGCGCTCGAACGGCGCCGGTCGACCTCGTCGCCCACCGCGTCGAGCGGGCGCTGCGCGATCGCCGGCGGGAGCACGGCGCGCAGCACGCGCACGGAGGCGTCGGCGATCTCCGCGGTCAGCAGCCCGGCCGCGTCGATGCCGACGCGCGCGCCCCGGGTCACGAGGTCGACGACCCCCGGAGCCGGTTCGGCCACCACCTCGGGAGTCGCCGGCGTGGCGGGCGCCGGCGTGGTGGGCGCGGCCGTGGTGGAGGCTGGCGTGGTGGGCGCGGGCGGACCGGCGCCGGTTCCCACCTCGGGTGGGACCTCGGGTGGTCGGCTCACGAGGTGGCTCCCGACGACCCCGGACTCGACGGCCCGGACGGCCCGAACGAGACCGGGATGGGCCGCACGTTGGGCCGGAACTCCACCGGCGCGAGGAGTGCCTCGCTGAGACCGAGCAGCACCGGGATGTAGTCGGCCCGCAGCGCGCGGAGCCGCTCGAACGCCTCGTCGCGCGGCCGCACGGGCAGCCCGAGGTCGCCGAGCGTGCGGTGCACCGCCTCGAACTGCTCGCGCACGAGCGCCCCGTCGACCTCGGGGACCGGGAACGGCATGCGGGCGCGTGCCCGGACCGCGTCGAGGAGCATCACGGCGCGACGGTAGAGGCTCTGGGCCTCGTGGTGCCCCGGGTCGTCGACCACGGCGAGGATGTAGCTCGCGGTCCCGACCACGATCCCCAACCCGACCGTCCACGACCGGCCCGGCTGGCGGGAGCGGAACCAGAGCAGCATCGGGTACGCGGTGTGCGAGTCGTAGACGTCGGCGCACCACTGGTCCCAGGCCCGGAACTCGACGTACAGCGGTGCGAGGTTGCCGTCGGACGCGTAGCGGCGCAGCATGCCGATCGGTGTGACCTGATCGGTGAGGTCGTCGAGGGTGAGGAGCTGGGCTTCGCGGCGTATGTACGCCCCGAACAGCGTGGGCAGCAGCCCGATCACGAGCGCGGTGGTCAGGATGCCCATGAGCCCCTCGATCACCGCCAGGATCCGCTCGAGGTCGCCTGCGGCGACGATGTCGCCGTAGCCGATCGTGAGGAACGTGACGCCCGAGAAGTAGATCCCGCTCACCACGTCGTCGATGCCGTCCATGCGGCTCTGGAGGCCCCACCACACCAGGCCCCATCCGAACACGAGACAGGCGACCCACACCGCGAGGAGGCCCACGAGGGAGACCGGTCCGTAGGGGACCAGCGCCTTCTCGCGTGCGTCGAGGTCGTCGATGCAACGTGCCCAGCGCGCGTACCACCGCCAAGTCACGCGGTAGAAGCGCCGCGCCGCCGACCAGCGCCGATCGCGCTGCGTGGTGATGACGGTGGCGATGAGGTCACGGAACGTGGCGACGATGATCGCGACGCCGAGCACGCCCACGAGCACGTCCAGCGCGTTCACGGCGCGAGAGTCAAGCAGTTGAGCCGGCCGAGCGCACAGTCAGGACGCGATGACCGTGCGCCGCGCACGATCAGCCGATCGCGCCCGAGCCCTTGGGCATGGGACCGCGGGCGAGGATGCTGGCCTTCGCCGACGGCCAGTCAGCGACGAGCTCCGCGATGTTGAGCTCGGGGCCGTCATCGTGGAACACCGTCGCGTGGCTCACGAACCCATCACCCGTCCACTGGTGCAGCGCGAGCATCGGCGGCTCGGTGGTGAGGCGGGGTGGGCAGTCCTCGTGCAGCGCCACTGCGGTCTGGTGACAGGTGCTGGGTGCGGTGCTGAGCACCGTGGTGCCCCAGGTGGTGACCACCGGTCGGTGCACGTGCCCGGCAACCACGAGGCGGACCTGGGGGTGGCGGCGGACCAACGCCTCGAAGTCGCGCGCGCCCGTGAGGCCGATGCAGTCCATCCACCAGATCCCGGTCTCGAACGGCGGATGGTGCATGAAGCAGAGCGTGGGCCGATCGGGCTGCTCGCGCAGGAGCGCGTCGAGCGCCAGGAGCTGGGGCGCGTCGAGGTCGCCGTCGTGGCGCCCGGGGGTGGTGGAGTCGACCGCGACCAGCCGCACGGGGAAGTCCTCGATGCAGTAGTCGAAGGTCCGCGCGTCGCCGACGTAACGCGGGGTGCCGTAGACCGTGCGCAGGGTGTCGGGCTCGTCGTGGTTGCCGGGGACGATGAACAGCGGCACGTCGAGCTCACCCAGGATCTCGCGCAGCATCACGTACTCCTCGGCGGTGCCATGATCGGTGAGGTCGCCGGTCGCGAGCACGACGTCGGGGCGCGGCGTCATCGTGTTGAGGTACTCCACCGCCCGCGCGAGCAGCACGTTGGAGTCGACGAAGCGGCGCATGAAGCTGTCGTCGGGCGCGACGTGGAGGTCGCTGATCTGCGCGACGAGCATCGCTGCGCCGTCCCCGGGTGTCGCGCTCAGACCGCGAGCAGGTCGCGTGCGCCGGTGTCGGCCGAGGGGTGGCGCAGCTTCGACATGGCCCGGGCCTCGATCTGGCGGATGCGCTCGCGGGTGAGGTTGAAGAACTCGCCGACCTCCTCGAGCGTGCGGGGCTCGCCCCGGTCGAGCCCGAAGCGCAGGGCGAGGATCTGGCGCTCGCGCTCGTCGAGGGGCGAGAGGAGCTTCTCGATCTCGTCGGGGAGCAACGCGGTGGCCGCCATCTCGAACGGGGACTCGGCCGAGCGGTCCTCGACGATGTCGCCGAGCTCGGCGTCGCCGTCCTCACGCAGCGGCTCCGACAAGGAGAGCGGCTCGGCGGCGAAGCGCAGGGCCTCGGTGACCTTCTCCTCCGGCATCTCGACCTCGACGGCCAGCTCCGAGAGCGTGGCGGGACGGCCGAGCTTGAGCTCCAGCCGGGACCGGGCCTTCTGGAGGCGGGCCAGCGTGTCTCCGGCGTGCACGGGCAGTCGGATCGTGCGGCCGGTGTTGGCGATGCCCCGGGTGATCGCCTGGCGGATCCACCACGTGGCGTAGGTCGAGAACTTGAAGCCCTTGCGCCAGTCGAACTTCTCGACGGCGTGCATCAGGCCGAGGTTGCCCTCCTGGATGAGGTCGAGGAGCGGGAGCCCCGAGGCCTGGTACTTCTTGGCGATCGACACCACCAGGCGGAGGTTCGACTGGACGAACGTGCGCTGGGCGTTGTCGCCCTCACGCCCGATGCGGCGCAGCTCGCGCTTCTTCGCCGGGGTGAGGCGCTTGCCCGCACCCGCGAGCTCGGACCGGGCTTCGTTGCCGGCTTCGATCTGCTGGGCGAGGCGGACCTCGTCGTCCTTGGTGAGGAGCGGGTACTGGCCGATGTCGGTGAGGTACAGCCGGACGAGGTCTTCTTCGTCGCGCTCGACTCGCTCCTTCGCCACGAACGACGCCTCCGAGATCGGCCGTGCGGGACACGGGAGCGGATCCGCCCCTGCGTCGGCGCAGGTGAGACCGCCATTGTCCGCACGATACGGATTCTGTCAAGGCCCGATCCCCATCCGATCTCCATCGGATCTCCACAGGACCGGACCCCACCCCCCTCCGTGGGGCCTCCGAGCCTAGCGACCCCCCGGGAGGCGTCCGCCACGCCGGAGCTACGGCAGCAGCGGCCCGGCGCAGCGGTGGCTCACCTCCAGCGCGGCCCGCCGGGGCGCGCGGGCCGTCGCCCCGGTCGCGTCGAGGAGGGCCCGTCCCTCCACCAGATCGGCCTGCTCGTCGGAGACCACGAAGTGGAGCCAGCGGCGCAGCGGGGCGTCCCGCACCGGGTCGGACACCTCGAGCCAGTGCTCGTACTCGGCGAGCTTGCCGGGGACCAGGAGCGCGTAGGCGCCGACGAGCCGATCGGCGGTCGTCTCGAGCCCGGCGAGCTCGGTCATGAAGTCCCGCCAGGCGTCGCCCGCATCCTCCTCGGCGTCGGTGACGAAGCCGTTGGCCTCGGGGACCACCCGATCGAAGAGCTCGGCGTGCCACGCGTGGTGGTGGCTCTGTCGAGCGAAGGTGAGCTTGACCTCAGGTTCGGGAGTGCTCCTCACCCAGCCGCCGAGCACCTCGAAGCACCGGTGCTCGAGCCACCGGGCCCGCACGAGCCACCGCGTGGTGTCAGCCAGCGTCACCGGACTCATGCGCCGCAGTGTTCGCCACGCGCGCCGCGCGCGTCAAAGTCGCCCCCGAGCGCCCACGGCGTGGCCCGATCTCGGCGAGGGCGATGGCCACGAGGATGATCAGGGCCCCGGTCAGCTCGGCGGCGCCCAGCCGCTCACCGTCGACGAAGCTGACCAACCCGGCGAACACGGGCTCGAGCAGCAGGATCAGCGCCGCACGGGTGGGTGGGATCCGGCGCTGGCCCCAGAGCTGGAGCGAGAGCGCGACGGCCGAGCACGCGATGCCGGTGAAGACGATGGCGAACCACGCGAAGCCCGACAGCGTCCCGACCCCCTGGCGGGCCATGAACGGCAGGCCGACGAGGACGAGGGTGACCATCTGGGTCGTCGTGAACGGCACGGGATGCAGCCTCCCGGCGTACGCGCCCTGGTACACGATCCAGACGGCGAAGAGCACGGCGCACGCGAGCGTGAGCACCTCACCGCGCCCCATCGTGAGGTCGGCGCCGGTGAGCAGGAAGAGGCCGACGGTGGCGATCGCGGCCGAGACGACCACGCGACGCGGCGGCCACGCGTGCCGCACCACCGCTTCCACGAGCGGCGTGATCATCACGTACAGCCCGGTGAGGAACGCCGAGGTGGACGGCGACGTGTACTGCAGACCGACGGTCTGCGTGGCGTAGCCGCCGAAGAGCAGGACCCCCGCGACCGCGCCCACACGCGCCAGCAGCCGGCGGTCCTATCCCCAACGCCTGATCAGCAGCACCGCGACCGGGGCGAGCTCGAGCACCGAGATCGCGAAACGCACCACGAGGAACGCGAA
>BTUT01000129.1:0-7715 GCA_045862935.1 Acidimicrobiia bacterium | reverse complement strand
CGCTCACGCCCGGGTGAACTCCAGGTGGAGCTCCTTGATCCCGCGCAGCATGTACGTGGGGTCGTACGCGTAGCGCCGCGCCGCACGAGGGCCGTGATGGGCTTCGGAGATCCGGATGTCGCTCATGCGCGCGAGGAAGCGGAGGAGCGTCGCGTGCGTCTCGGCCCGCGCGAGCGGTGCACCGGCGCAGGTGTGGATGCCGTGTCCGAAGGCGAGGTGCTGGCGGCTGTTCGCGCGGTCGAGCCGGAACGCCCCGGGGTCGTCGAAGAGGCGGGGGTCCCGGCTCGCGGCGTCGACCATCACGAACACGGTGGTACCCGCCGGCAGGTCGATCCCGCCCAACGTCACCGGGACCTTCGAGAGCTTGAACGAGCCCTTCAGCGGGGCCTCGGTGCGCAGCATCTCCTCGACGAACGTCGGGACGAGCTCGGGGTTCTCGCGCAGGCGCGCCTGGACGTCGGGGTGGTCGCCGAGGGTCCGCAGGCTCAGGACGATCAGCCGTGCGGTGGTCTCGCTCCCGGCGGAGAACAGGTTGGCGGCGATCCTCATGACGTCCTCCACCGGCGGCAACGTCCCGTCGGGGAAGGTGGCGTGGGCCATCTCGGTCATGATGTCGTCGCGGGGGTTCGCGCGCCGATCCTCGATGTAGCGCGTGAACTGGTCGTAGAGGAACCCGAGCGGCTTGTGCTCGAGCCGCGCCGCACGGACCTTCGTGGCGAGGTGCTCGAGGAAGGCGTCGCGGTCCTCGTCGGGCACGCCGAGCAGGTCGGCGATCACCATGAGCGTGTAGGGGGTGGCGTACTCGCTGAGCAGCTCGCACTCGCCACGGGCGATGAACGAGTCGATCGTCTCGTCGGCGAAGCTCCAGATGAACTCCTCGTTCTCCTTGAGGCGCTTCGGGGTGATGAGCCGCATCAGCAACCCGCGGTGCGCCGTGTGCTTCGGCGGGTCGAAGGACGGGAGCTGGTCGCTGAACGGGAGCTCGTCGCGGTGCGCCTCGATGATCGCGGTGATGTCGTCGCCCTCGAGCGGCACCGACATCTTGAAGAACGGCCCGCTCACCGTGTTGCAGTTCGACCACGACTGCTGGTCGTGGTACACCGCGATGGCCTCCTCGTAGCCGGTGACCAGCCACACGTCCCAGCGCGGGTAGTACCACACCGGACCCTGGGCGCGGACCCACTCGTAGAACGGGTACGGATCGGCCGGGAGAACCGGGTCGCGGAACAGGTCGATGTCGGCGAAGTCGGTGTTGCCCACGCGAGCTCCTGGCGGCAAGGATGCGACTACAACGTTCCCACTCTAGGAGAGTGTCGTTTCCGGCGACAACGGATCCCGGACCGAGCGAGGGGGATGCGGTGGAGGCGATCGTCAACCACGTCGGTCAGGTGGTCGCCGACCTGGCGCGGTCACGTCGCTTCTACGAGGAGGCGCTCGGGTTCGTGTACTGGCGCGAGATCCGGCCCCCTGACGACATGGTCGCGAGGCTCAACGACCTGCCCGCCCCGCTCGGGGTGACCGCCGTCTACCTGCGTCTCGGGGGCTTCGTGCTCGAGCTCATCGCGTATGCCGATGCCTCGGTGCACGAGCACGCGGGGTGCCGAGTGATGAACGACCTCGGCCTCACGCGCCTCTCGGTTTCGGTCGACGACGTCGACGCGGCCGCGGCGCGGGTCGTGGAGCACGGAGGCACGGTGCTGGAGGCCACCCACGTCGGGGCGGTGGTGCTCGTCCGGGACCCCGACGGACAGCTCGTCGAGCTCGTGGGGACGCCGTCGGGCGCGAGCCGCTGACCTCCCGGATCCACCGGTGCGTCGCTCGGGCCGGTGGGGGCTCGGGGACCGCCCGGCGCCGTGGGCCGGCGGGTCAGTCGACCCAGAGCTCGTCGAAGGCTGCGCCCGACGCGACGAGCGCCTCGATCTCGTCGACGGTGAAGCCGTTCTCGGCGAGCACCTCACGGGTGTGCTGGCCACACACCGGCGGCGGGTAGAGGATGTCCGCCGGGGTGTCGGAGAAGTCGATCGTGCGGCCGTACTGCTCGAAGCGCCCGACCTTGGGGTGATCCTGCTTCACCACGAGGCCGAGTCGGAGCATCTCGGGGTCGTCGTGGATCCGGGTGCCGAAGTCGGGGTCGGTGATCTCGCAGGGCACACCGTGACCGTCGAGCGCCGCGAACGCCCCGGCGGCGGGACGCGCCGCGAACCACGGCACGAGCCGGGCCTCGAGGTCGCCGCGGTGCTTCTCGCGCCCACCGGCGTCGGCGAAGCGGGGGTCGTCGAGCAGCTCGGGCTCCCCGATGGCCGCCGCGAAGCGCCGCCAGTGGTCGTCGGTGACGAGCGCGATGCACACCCAGCCGTCGGCGGCCTGGTAGAGCCGGTAGCCCGCGCCGAGGCCGAGCTGGAGCCCGTCGAGCGCCGGGCGGGGGAGCGGGGTGCCGTCGGCGGTCGTCGCGGCCATCGACGCGACGAGCAGGCCCGCGTTGAGGATCGACGTGTCGACCGACTGCGCCTCACCGTGCTCGGCGCGGTGGAGGAGGGCCTGGATCACCCCGATCGCGGAGAGGAACCCGTTGCCGGTGTCGCCGAGCGAGGTGAGGCTCCAGAACGGCTTGCCGCCGTCGCGGCAGCCGCCGTCCTCGAAGGTCACCCCCGCGAGCGAGCAGCCGGTCTGGTCGTTGCCGGGTGAGTCGGAGCGCGGGCCGCGGTCGAAACCCCGGGTGTGGCAGTAGACGACGTCGGGGTTCACGGCCCGGATCGACGCCTCGTCGCAGCGCAGCCGACGCAAGGCGTCGCGGCGCATGTTGGAGTGGACCACGTCGGCCCGCTCGACCAGCCGGTAGAGCGCGGCGAGGCCGTCAGGGTGCTTGAGGTCCAACCCGACGCTGCGCTTGCCGCGGTTCGCGCCGTACGCGACCGCGGTGGCGTGCCACCACGGGTCGCGGCGCGCGTTCACCTTGATCACGTTCGCGCCCAGGTCGGCCAGCACCTGCGTGCCGAAGGGTCCCGCCACCGCGAACCCGAGGTCGAGCACCGTGATCCCCGAGAGCGGGCCGTGGGCGCACGGGTCTCCGTCCTCGATGGTGTCCACCACGCTCGAGCCGGCGGGTGCGTCCGTCGTGCCCGGGTCGACACCGGCCGCGGTGGAGGAGACGCGGCCGGCCGCGACCTCGGCACGGAGCTCGTCGTTGTGCTCGCCCGCGGTCGGGACGGGCCCCTGGACGCGCCCGGGCGTGCGGCTCAGGCCGTAGAGGATCCCGGCCTGGCGGAGTGCGCCGTAGCTGGGGTGCTCGACGTCGACCACCGCGCCCTCGGTGAGCAGAGCGTCGTCGGCGAGCGCCTCCTCGGGGGTGCGCACGGGCTGGAGGGGAACGTTCGCCTGGGCTGCCACCGCGACCCACTCGTCGCTCGGGAAGCGCGCGAAGGCTTCGGCCATCAGCGGGTAGTAGTAGGCGAGCACCACGAGGTTCTCGGGCTCGGGCGTGATCCGTTCCGGGTCCTCCACGATGTTGTCGGTGCCCCGGAGCGCGAGCGTGTCGCCGTCGGCGCTCGACAGCACGAACCGCGGGTTGGGGACCCAGTGCTGGATCCATCGGCCGTCGGAGCACCGGAACATGCCCTTCGCGGCGCGCTGGTCGTAGATCCAGGTGCGGAAGCCCGGCGCGTCGTGGTGCTCGGCGCGCAGCCACTTCGACGCGGTGAGCGCGAGCGCGGCCTGCAGGAGCGAGGTCTCGACGTGCTGACCACGACCCGTGCGGGTGCGGGCGAAGAGCGCGGCACTGATGCCGGTGGTCGCGAGGAACGCCGCGCACATGCTCGGCCACGGTGTGTAGGTGAGGATCGGCCCCGAGCGCGGCGAGCCCGGCTCCATCCCCTCGGGGATGGGGAGGTCGGGCAGGAAGGGCTCGTGGTGGTGCATGTGCGCGATCGCTCCACCGATGTGGCCCCGCTGCTCGTCGAGCAGACCCAGACGCGCGGCGACGAGCGCGTCGTAGCCGGGACGGCCGCGGTGCGCCGAGTGGTGACCGTACGCGGAGATCGAGCACACGATCAGCCGGGGGTTGGAGGCGAGCAGGGTCGCGGCGTCGACGCCGAGGCGCCGCGCGGTGCCCGGGCCGTAGGTCTCGAGGACGACGTCGGCGCTCGCGGCCAGCGCACGGAAGACCGCGTGGTCGTCGGAGCCGCGCAGGTCGAGCTCGATGCTGCGCCGCCCGCGCAGCCAGACGTCGGCGCCGGGAGCGGTCCGCCACCGATCACCCCCCGGCGGCTCGACCTTGATCACTTCCGCGCCGTGGTCGGCGAGCAGCATCCCCGTGATCGGGCCGGCGATGCCGCCGGAGCAGTCGAGGACCCGGATGCCGTCGAGCACGCTGGCCATGGAGGGCTCCTGTTCGTTCGGTTGCGGTGCGCGGACGCTCGCCCGAGTCGTCGTCGGTGGTTCGCGGTCGGGGGCTCGGTGGGCGACCTCGGGCGCGACGTCAGTCCCGGGCCAGGATCGCGCCGGTGCGGCTCGCCGTCACGAGCAGCGTGCGGGCGTCGGCCACCTGGTTCACCGCGGTGCCCCGGAGCTGCCGGGTGGCCTCGAGCACGAGGTTCAGGCCGTGGATGTACCCCTCTCCGATGAGCCCGCCGTTCGTGTTGCACGGCAGCGCGCCGTCGAGCGCGAGGTTGCCGTCCGCGACGAAGTCCTTCGCCTCGCCGGGGCCGCAGAAGCCGAGCGCCTCGAGCTGCATGAGCAGGATCGGCGAGAACGCGTCGTAGATCATCGCGGCGTCGAGGTCGGCACGCGAGACGCCCGACTCGTCGAACAGCCGCCGGGCGAGCGCGACCGATCCGTCCATCACCGAGAGGTCGGGCCGGTAGTGGTCGGTGGCGATCTCCTGCTCGAAGAGCCCGGAGCCGCTCGCGGCGACGATGCGCACCGGAGGGTTGGGGAGGTCGGCGGCGCGCTCGGTGCTGGTGAGCACGAGGGCGACCGACCCGTCGGTCTCCTGGCAGCAGTCGAACAGGCGGACGCACGGCTCGACGATCCAGCGCGACTCCTGGTGGTCGTCGAGCGTGATCGGCTTCTCGTAGCCCCACGCCGCCGGGTTCGTGGCCGCGTAGGCGCGCATCTGCACGACCGCGCGACCGAAGTCGGCGCTCGTCACGCCGTACTCGTGCATGTAGCGCGTCGCGTTGAGCGCCATCCACGACGCGGGCGTGAGCACGCCGAACGGCATGCACCACTGCACCGCGGTGGTGCCCGAGTGCCCGGCGGTGGGGCTGGGGGCGATCTTCGCCCCGCCGAAGCGTGTCGCGCCCGAGCGGGCGCGGATGGACCGGTAGGCGACGATGGTGGTGGCTGCACCGCTCGCGATCGCCGCGGCCGCGTGCAGGAGCACGCCCATCGATCCGCCCCCGCCGTAGGGGATCCGGCTCGACCAGTGGATCTCCTCGAACCCGACCGACCGCACGAGCTCGGTCTCCTCCACCGGGTCGACGGTGTAGCTCACGATGCCGTCGACGTCCGCCGCGGCGAGGCCGGCGTCGGCGAGCGCGGCGGTGATCGCCTCGCACGCGAGCTGGAGCTCGGTGCGGCCCGCGCGGCGCGAGAACTCGGTGCAGCCGACGCCGGTGATCGCGGCCTGGTTCGCGAAGCCGGCGCTCATGACGTCTGCTCCGAGGGGCGGAACACCGGGACCTGTGCTCCCTCGGCGGTGGGGACGAACTCGACGCGCACGGGCATGCCGATCCGGATGTCGGACGCGTCGACGCCCACGAGGTTCGAGACCATGCGGATGCCCTCGTCGAGGTCCACGAGCGCGCCGAGCACCGGGTAGTCGAAGACCGGGTTCTGGGGATGGTGCAGGATCGCGTAGCTGTAGAGGGTGCCGCTGCCCGCGCAGTCGACGACCTCGAATTCGAGGGAGTGGCACTGAGGGCACATCGGCCGGGGAGGATGGCGCAGCCGGCCGCACTCGCGGCACCGCTGGGCGATCAGGCGTCCTTCAGCCGCGGCGTCCCAGAAGCAGGCGCTGTCGTCGGTCACCACCGGCGCCGGCCGGCGCGGAGTCTCGGAGCGTTCCACGGGCCCCCTTCCCTCGGACGCGAAACAATAGTAAGTAGTATGACTCGCGGCAACCGGGCGGCGCCGGCTGCTCCGGGTTGCAGAGGGGGGACCATGGCCACACGACTCATCTCGGCGGATTCCCACGTCGCGATCAGCCTGGACGCCGTGCGCGAGCGCGTCCCGAGCGCGCTGCACGAGGCGTTCGACGACGCCCTCGCGGCGCACCGGGCGATCGAGGCCGAGTGGCGGGCCGGGCGAGAGCTGTCGCTCGACTCGTGGGACATGGAGGCCATGCGCGACCCCGGGTACCGCGACCCGGTCGCGCGCCTCGCGGCGATGGACCGCGACGGGGTGGAGGCCGAGGTGCTCTACTCCGAGGTGAGCGCGTTCCGCGCCTTCGGGCTCGTGCAGGGTGACTGGAAGCCGATCAGCCGCGCGTTCACCGACACGATGTCGGACTTCGCGGCCGCCGATCCCGCGCGGCTCGCGGTGTCGTACCAGGTGCCGATCATCGACGTCGCGTACGCGGTCGAGGAGGTGACGCGCCTCGCGACGCTGGGAGCGCGGTCGGTGCACCTGCCGAACTTCCCGAGCGAGCTCGGCCTGCCCGACTACCACGACGAGCGCTACGACCCGCTCTGGGGAGTGCTCCAGGAGACGGGCATCTCGATCAGCCACCACCTCGGCAATCGCAACTGGCTCTGGGACGTGTTCCGTCGCGATCCCACACCCCAGGCGGCGATCTTCACGTCGATGCCCGCGCTCGCGCTCTCGGAGGTGATCGCGTGGTGGATCCTCACCGGCACGCTCGAGCGGTTCCCCGGCCTCCAGATCGTGTTCGTGGAGCCGAGCCTCTACTGGATCCCCGGCTTCCTCGCGTCACTCGACCGCAAGGCCGACGGGCGCTACGACCTCCCGGGGCTGGTGCTGAAGCCGAGTGAGTACTTCCACCGCAACATGGCGTGCACCTTCATGGACGACGAGGTGGGCCTCGGCCTGCGCCATCTCGTCGGGATCGAGAACATCCTCTGGTCCACCGACTTCCCGCACCCCGCCACCACGTGGCCCCACTCCCAGGACATCGTGGCCCGCCAGTTCGCCGACGTGCCCGCGGTCGAGCGCGACCTCATCTGCTCGGGCAACGCCGCCCGCATCTACGGCTTGTAGGCCGGCGCCATCACCGCAGGGTCACGTCGCGCTCGGCGGCGCCCTCGCGGATCGCGCACGCCACCCCGCGCACGAGCAGCTCGCGCTGGCGGGTGTCGTCGGTCATCTCGGTGATGCTCGACGCGATCACGCGGCCCTGGAGGTAGCCGCGCAGCGTGAGGAACGCGTACGTGACGAGCGCGTCGAAGCGGGCGGCCGGCCCGAGGGCCTGCGCGAACAGGGGCTGCCAGGCGTCGTTGAGCGCTCGACCGTGAGCCGCCACGGCCTCGCGCGTGTCGGCCGACGTCTGGGGGTCGCGGGTGAGGTCGAGCACGATCTGGAGCTGCACGAGGTGCTCGGGCCGGCCGTAGTGCGCGGCGAGCACGTCGAGCACGCAGGTGAGCCGGTCCTCGAGCGTGGTGCCGGTCACCTCGGCGGTGGCGAGGTCGCTCGTGAGCCGGCCCCAACGCTCGTTCAGGACCTCGAGGAGCAGCCCCTCGCGGGTCCCGAACTGGTGCTGG
>BTUT01000128.1:0-7720 GCA_045862935.1 Acidimicrobiia bacterium | reverse complement strand
CTGGCCTTCGCCTACGGCATGTACATGCGCGTCGACCGCGACCAGCCGCAGTTCCTGGCCTCGCCGAAGGACGCTCCGGGTGAGATGCGGCTCGGCGAGCACCCCGACGTCGAGTACCGCTGGGCGGCGATCCGGGGTGACCGTCGCTACCGGATCACCGGACGACGCGGCGCGGAGGCGTACCTCTCGTTCACCGCACACGGCGGCACGCGCGGATCGGGCTTCGACCAGCGCTTCGACGGCCACGTGAACCATCACGGTCTGACGTTCGACGCCGAGGGCGCGTTCGAGATCCGGGTCGCGCCCGATCCCCCCGACGATCCGCGCGTGGCCTGGCTCCGGATCAGCCCCGAGGTCAACGAGATCTACGCCCGGGCGTATCACTTCGACCGGGCCCACGACCGGAAGGCCGAGTACACGATCGAGGTCCTCGACGACGTCGTCCCCGCGCCCGTCGACGGCGACGAGGTCGCCGCGCGGCTCCGCCAGATGGCGATGGCGGTTCGGGACGTGAGCCTCGCCATGCCCACACCGCTGACCGACCCGAACGTGATGGGTGAGACCTGGACGCTCGACGGCACCGGACCGAGCCGGATGTGGACCGCGCTCGACAACACCTACAGCCGCGGCGTGTTCCGACTCGAGCCCCACCAGGCGCTCGTCCTCGAAGGCTCGGTGGTTCCCTGCGACCACTGGAGCGTGGCGCTGTGGTCGCCGTTCCTCGCGTCGGGCGATGCCCGCAACCACCGCGTGAGCCTGAACAACGCACAGGCGCACCTCGGGGCGCAGTCGGAGTTCCGCGTCGCCATCACGACCGGCGACCCCGAGATCTCCGGGCTCGACTGGGTGAGCACCTGCGGGGGACGCCAAGGCACGTTCGTCATCCGGTGGATGTGCCCGCAGGAGCCGCCGCCCGAGCCGACCTGTCGCCTCGTCGACCTCGCCGACCTCAGGTGACCGCGTCGGCGGCTCCGCCGTCGAAGCGGAGGTGCGCGCCGTTGAGGTGCCACGCGGGCTCGCTCACGACGAACGCGACGAACCGGCCCACGTCGAGCGGGGTGCAGACCCGACCGGAGAGGTTCGGCATCGCAGTCTCGAGCATGAAGCGCTCGACGCTCGCCGCATCAGTCGCTCGACCGTCCCGCCGAGCACGCTCCGTGAACCGCTCGACGATCTCGGCCGTCGCGATCAGTCCCGGGCTCACGCAGTTCACCGTGATGCCGCTTCCGGCGAGATGCTTCGCGAGGCTCACCGCGATCGACGGCAGCGCGCCCTTCGCCGCGTAGTACTCGGGGATGCGATCACCCGGTCGGGTCGCGCCCACCGTCGACACGAACACCACGCGTCCCCACCCTGCGGCGCGCATGTCCGGGAGGAACGCCTGGGTGGCGCGCACCGCGGTGACGACGTTGACGTCGTAGCTGGCGTGCCAGCTGGCGGTGTCCGAGGAGTCCCAGTCGCTGCCCTCGGCCACGCCGTAGTTGTTCACCACGATGTCGACCTGCTCGGCCGAGCGCCGGACGTCGGCCACGAGGGCTTCGGTCCCCGGCTCCGTGCGGAGATCGCCCACCACGGATCGCGCGCGCCCACCCGCCGACTCGATCGCGCCGACGGTGGAGTCGGCCTGCCCGGCCTCCAACCCGTGCACGAGCACGGTCGCGCCCTCGCCCGCCAGCGCGTGCGCGATCCCGACCCCGGTCCCCCGCCACGAGCCCGTGACCAGTGCCACCTTCCCCGCGAGACCCAGGTCCATCGGCAACCTCCTCCTCAGGGTGCGCACCTCGGGCACGCTCCTCGGGCGCGCCTCTCAGGCGTGCGCACCGTACGTCACGTCCGCGAGCCGGTCGACCACCCTCCGCGGGCCGGAGATCACCAGGTGCTCGAGGTTGCGCAGGTGCGAGACCGCGCCCACCTTCTCGCCGCTCGGGTTGTGGATCCCGATCTGCGCGCCGACGTAGCGCTTCGAGTCGAACGAGCGCACCCGGACGTCGCCGTGCACCGCACACATGTCGACGAGCTCGTCGATGCTCACCCACGCCTCGTCGTTGTACGACAGCACGACCACCCGTGCATCCACGTCGGCGATCACCTGGCGCAGCGCTGCCGGCATCGCGCGCCGCTGGTTGAAGACGCTCTTCGTCGTGTCGTCGCGGGCGTCGACGCGCTTGCACGCGACCCCGTAGTGCTCGGGCGCGTCCCACGCGACCAGCGTCTCCCAGATGTGGTAGTTGGTGTAGTAGCGGTGCTGGTTGTAGGGCGGGTCGAGGTACGCGAAGTCGAACGTGCCGAGCGCCGCGGCCGCTCGGCAGGCGTCGGCGCGCACGGCGCGCCCCGCACCCGCGAGCAAGGTCGGGACCCGGAGCGTCAACCGACCGAACGACCGGGGCGCCCACTGCTTCACGTAGGCCATCTGGACGCCCGTGGTCGAGTCCACCCGGTCGGCGGCCTCGAGGAGGCTCGTGAGCAGGATCGGGAACCAGGGCGAGCCCCGGTGCTCCTCCAACGCGTCTCGGATCGCGTCGATACGCTCGCCGTTGAACGGCTGGAAGAACCGCGACTCCACACAGAACGTCTGCGTGAAGTACCCCGGCGCGCCCGGCAGCGCGTCGAGGTCGCGGATCAGGGACTCCAGCGCCGCCCGATCCACCTCCTCACCCGCGGTCTCGATGTAGCACCGGGCGAAGACCTCGGCGTAGCGCGCGAGATCGACCGCCGTGACGAGCCCGCCGCGGGACTTCAGCTCCTGCGCGACCCGGGTCGTCCCGGTGAACAGGTCGAGCGCCGTGCGCGCACCCGCGGCGCAGAAGAGCTCACCGAGGACCGGCACCAGCCGGCGCTTCGATCCGAGGTACTTGATCGGCACGGCGCGGCGCGGTGACCGTGGGTCAGGGGATGATGGCGATGCGGGCCACCGGCTCCGCGGACGCCTGGCGACGATGCAGCGCCCGCCGGAGCGCACCCAGCAGCGCGTCGCGGGTCTCACGGGGGTCGATGAGCTCGTCGAACCCGAGGTTGGCCGCCGACCGGTACGACGCCTGCAGCTCCGCCTCGCGCAGCTTCGCGGCCTCGTCGGCGTCCGCCCCCTTCGCCCGGCTCATCGCCGAGGCCCCCATGGCGCCCAGGGTCACGCCCGGGTAGGCGAACGTGGCCGACTGGTTGTCGAAGCCCGGCATCGCCATCACCATCGACCCGAACCCGTACGCCTTGCGCAGCGTGAGGTGCAGCTTCGGGCTCGTGGCCTGGGTCTGCGCGGCGAACATCCGCGCTCCCGAGCGCAGTATCCCCGCCCGCTCCGACGCGCTGCCCGGCAGCACCCCCGGGTTGTCGGCGAGGAAGACGAGCGGCAGGTGGAACGAGTCGGCCACGGTGATGAAGTGTGCAGCCTTGTCCGCGGCCGGAGCATCGATCGAGCCCGCCAGCACCTGCGGCTGGTTGGCCACGATCGCCACCGGCTCACCTCCGAGATGGGCGAGGCCGCACACGATCGCCTTCCCGTACCCCGGCTGCACCTCGAACCACTCGCCGTCGTCGACCACCACGTCGATCACGTCGCGCATCTCGTAGACCTTGCGGTTGTCACGGGGGATGATCCCGAGCAGCTCGTCGGTGCGCCGCGGCCCCTGGTCGTCACCCTCGATCGCCGGCGGGTACGACCACGCGCTCGACGGGAAGTACGACAGGTAGTGGCGGATCGCGTCGAGCGCCGCGCCGTCGTCCGGCGCCACGTTGTGGACGAGACCGCTCGGCACCGCGACCGCCGGGCCCCCGAGGTCCTCCTTCGACACCTCCTCACCGAGCGACTCCTTCACCACCGGAGGCCCCGCGGTGAACACCGCGCCGTCCCGGGTCATCACGGCGAAGTCGGACATCCCCACGATGAGCGCGCCGTGTCCGGCCGACGGACCCATCACCGCGCTCACCACCGGGATCCGCCCCGAGCACCGAGCCTGGACGATGAGATCCGTGGGGGACCGGCCGCCCCCGGCCTCCGCGCCGCGGTGCCCCGCACCCTCGAGGAGCATGATCAAGGGGACCCGCTCGGCCAGCGCGAGCTCCGCGATCCGCCACCGCTTCGAGTTCGAGCCCCATCCGATCGTGCCGGCCAGGACGGTGAAGTCCTCGGCGCCCACCATCACGGGCCGTCCGTCGATCTCGCCCCCGCCCGCGACGATCCCGTCGGCCGGGATGCTCCCCCCGACCAGGGTTCCGAGCTCGCGGAACGATCCCGGATCGAGCAGGTGCTCCACGCGCGCCCGGGCGTCGAGGCGCCCGGGCGCGCGCCGCTTGGCGAGACGTTCGTCGCCGCCCATCGCACGGGCGGCCTCACGCCGCTGCGCCAGGTCGTCGAGCGTCGGGCCCCACCCGTTCGGGAGGTCGTCGGTTCGGCGGTCGGTCATTGGAAGCGTGCTCCCGGAGGTGGACGGCGGGACCCGGGGTCGGCGGGTCGAGGGGCGAGTGGTCGGAGGCGAGTGTCAGTCGGTCGGGGCCGCGGGGGCCCGCGACGCCGCGCGGGCCGAGCGCGCGGCATCGGCCGCGTTGTGGCGCTTCATCGTGCCGAGTGGATCCTCACGGAACGCCTGCACCGAGCGCTGGTGCCCGGCGAGCGCCTGGAGGTCGGAGCCCGCACGGATGGCCGCGCGCACCCCCATCACCTCGGCCTGGCGGTACACGAGGCGCTTGTTGATCTGCGCCAGGTCGGACTCCACACCCGCGACCCGCTCCGCGATGTCGAGCACCGCGTCCTCCAGCAGCGCGGCCGGGAACGCGCGGTTCGCCCATCCGATCGCGGCCGCCTCTGCCCCACTGAGGTCGTCGCCGGTGAGCATGATCTCGAGCGCGCGCCGCACGCCGAGGAGCGGCATGTGGTACTGCCAGTCGGGCGGCGAGGCGACGCGCACGATCGGGTAGCCGATGCGGGCGTCGTCGGCCACGTAGACGAGGTCACACGCTTGCGCGAGCTCGGTGGCCCCCGCGATCGCGTAGCCGTGCACCTGCGCGATCACGGGCTTGGCGAGGTCCCAGAGAGCGAACCAGCAGTCGCTCACGTGACGCGACCACGCTCCGTCGCCGGGCGCGGTGTGGAACGGGGGATCGTCCATCAGCCCACCCGACAGGTCGTAGCCCGCCGAGAAGCAGCCGCCCGCCCCGCGGATCACCGTGACGCGCACGTCGGCGTCACCGTCGTTGGCCTGGAGTGCGCGCAGCAGCTCCGTGCGCATCCCGGTCGAGATGGCGTTGCGCTTCTCGGGCCGGTACAGCGTGATGCGGCTCACGCCCTCGATCGGACGGTCGACCAGGATCGGTCCGGGCTCAGCCCTCTCGTCCGTCATGGGGTCTCCGGGTGGTGCATGTGCCTCCGTCCGCTCAGCTCGCTTCCACGGCCTCGCGCGTCCCCGCGAGGTCCGCCACGAGCTCGAGCCCTTCGTCGGTGGCCGAACGGACGATGAGGCCCGTGAGCCCCCGCGCGGTCCAGGCCGGCCAGTGGGTGCGGATCCGCGCCGGGGAGCCGACGAGCGCGCCGTCCTCGAGGTACTCGTCGGGGACCGCAGCCAGCGCCTCGTCGCGCGCGCCGGCCATCCAGAGCTCGTGGATCCGCGCCGCCGCCTCGGGGTAGCCGCGCCGGGCCATGGCCTCGCGGTGGTAGTTGTGGGTCGCGGAGCCCATGCCCCCCACGTACATCGCGGTGAGCGGCCGCATCGCGTCGAGCGCGGCCTTCACGTCATCGGTGAGGATCACGCTCACCGTACCGAAGACCTCGAACGCATCGGGGCGCCCGCCCCGCCGGGTGAAGCCCGCGTCGAGCGACGCTCCGTACACCCCGGACCCGTCGGGGCCCCAGCCCATCGGCAGCAAGCCGTCGCCCACCTCGGCGCACAGCGCCACGTTCCTCGGACCGCCGACCCCGAGCCAGATCTCCACCTGCCCCGCGGGGTGCATGATCGAGCGCAGGGGCTTGCCCTGCCCGAGGGCGCCGGGCCCCGTGTAGGGCAGTGGCAGCTCGGGACCGTCGTTGGTGAGCGGCTCGCGGGCGAACACCTTGCGCATGATCGTGACGTACTCGCGCAGGCGGCGGTTCGGTGAGCCCCACGGTTGTCCGTACCAACCCTCGACGATCTGGGGCCCCGACACGCCGAGCCCCACGATCACCCGGCTCCCGCCGGCGAGCGCGTCGATGGTCATCGCCTGCATCGCCGTGGCGGCCGGCGTGCGCGCCGCGATCTGCGCGACCCCGGTCGCGAGCTTGATGCGGCTCGTGAACGCCGCGAGGTAGGCGAGCGGCGAGAACGCGTCCGAGCCGTAGGCCTCGGCCGTCCACACCGAGTGGAAGCCCAGCCTCTCGGCGAGACGCACCTGCTCCACCGGGACCTCGAGGTGGGCGCCGCGGTACAGGTCGAGCCCGACAGCCAGCTTCATGCCCAACTTCCCTCCGTCCTTCCTGGAACCCGCAGCCTTCGCTCATCGCCGGACGCAGGGGTCTCCGCTGCCCGGAGCCGGGCGTACCAGGCCGCCCACGATGCCGCCCGGCGCCGCCCGGAGCAAACCCGCCGGCCACCCGATTCCCGGTCTCCGGGCCCCCGGGATCATCATCTCCCCATGACCACGGGATCGTCAGACGCCGCCACCCACTTCGACGAGCTCCGGGAGAGGTACCGGATCGAGCGGGAGAAGCGGCTCCGACCCGAGGGCAACGCGCAGTACCACGACTTCACCGGCGCGTACGAGGGCTTCGACCGCGACCCCTTCGCCGACCCGGCCTTCACCCGCGACGCCGTGACCGAGCGCGTCGACGCCGTGATCGTGGGTGCGGGCTTCGGGGGGATGCTCGCGGCGACGAATCTCCGCAAGGCGGGGGTCGACTCGTTCCGCATCCTCGACAAGGCAGGCGACTTCGGCGGCACCTGGTACTGGAACCGCTACCCGGGCTGCATGTGCGACGTCGAGTCGTACGTCTACCTGCCGCTGCTCGAGGAGACCGGCTACATGCCGACGATGCGCTACGCGATGGCGTACGAGATCTTCGCGTACTGCCAGCTCATCGGCCGGACCTTCGACCTCTACCGCCACGCGCTCTTCCAGACCGAGATCGCCGACGCGGCGTGGGATGCCGCTTCCCACCGCTGGATCGTCACCACGTCGCGGGGCGACCGGCTCGAGAGCCGGTTCCTCGTCATCGCCGGCGGTGTGCTGAACAAGGCCAAGTTGCCTGGCATCCCCGGCATCGAGACCTTCGGTGGCCATCAGTTCCACACCAGCCGGTGGGACTACGCGTACACGGGCGGTGGACCGTCCGAGCCGATGACCGGTCTCGCCGACAAGGTCGTCGGCATCGTGGGCACCGGGGCCACCGCCGTCCAGGTCGTACCGCAGCTCGCCGACGCCGCGAAGGCGGTCTACGTCTTCCAGCGCACACCGGCGGCCGTGGGGGTTCGCAACCAGGGGCCCACCGACGAAGCGTGGTTCCGCTCACTCCAGCCCGGCTGGCAGCAGGCGCGGGTGCGGAACTTCACCGAGAACGTCACCGGCACCCAGCCCGCCGACGACCTCGTCGCGGACGCGTGGACCGAGCTCTTCCACGTCGACACGAAGAAGCTGCCCGAGTCGGATGACGAGGCGGCGGAGCTCGAGCGCATCGACTTCGAGCACATGGACGCGAAGCGGGCCCCCATCGACGAGGTGGTGGACGACCCGGCGACGGCCGCGTTGCTGAAGCCGTGGTACG